>JBJEWP010000104.1:0-46827 GCA_051885115.1 Stenotrophomonas sp.
TCCACCTTCTGCCACCCGCGCGGCAGCAACTGCCCGCGGGTGCCGCGGGTGCCGAGGTAGGTTTCCAGGTCCTTGTAGGCCAGGGTCATGGTGCGGGCGCCGCACTGCACCAGCAGGCTCTGGCCAGGGCCGACCGCGGCCACGGCGATCACACGTTCGGTGGCCAGCTTGGCCTTGGGGATCTCGATCAGCTTGTTGCCCTTGCCCTTGTCCAGTTCCGGCAGTTCGGTGGCGGCAATGGCCAGCAGGTTGCCCGAGCTGGTCACGGCAACCAGGCGGTCGCTGTCGATGGCGCCGACCGGGGCCGGGGCCAGCACATCGGCGCCATCGGCCAGGTTGAGCAGGGCCTTGCCGGCCTTGTTGCGGCCGATCAGGTTCTCGAACTTGGTGATGAAGCCATAGCCGTGGCTGGACAGCAGCAGGAAGTGCTGGCTCGGCTCGGCACTGGTAGCGGTGACAAAGCGGGTGCCGGCGGCCGGGGAGAAGCGCCCGGTCAGCGGCTCGCCGTTGCCACGGGCCGAGGGCAGGCCGTGCACCGGGGTGGAATAGCTGCGCCCGGTATTGTCCAGGAAGGCCACCTGCCAGTTGCTGCGCGCACGTGTGGCGGCCTGCAGCTTGTCGCCATCTCGGTAAGACAGCCCGGCCGCATCGATGTCGTGACCCTTGGCCGCACGGATCCAGCCCTTTTCCGACAGCACCACGGTCATCGCTTCGCTGGGCACCAGCTCGGTTTCATCGATGGCCTGGGCCGCCTGGCGGGCGACCAGCGGCGAGCGGCGCTCGTCACCGAACTTCTTGGCATCGGCCTGCAGCTCGTCCTTGATCAGCTTCTTCAGCTTGGCCGGGCTTTCCAGGGTGGCGATGATCTTGTTGCGTTCCTTGCTCAGCGCATCCTGCTCGCCACGGATCTTCATTTCTTCCAGGCGGGCCAGCTGGCGCAGGCGGGTTTCCAGGATGTAGTCGGTCTGGTCTTCGGTCAGGCCGAAACGCTCCATCAACACCGGCTTGGGCTCGTCCTCGGTACGGATGATGGTGATCACCTCGTCCAGGTTGAGGAAGGCCACCAGCAGGCCGTCGAGCAGGTGCAGGCGACGCTCGACCTTGCCCAGGCGGTGGTTGAGGCGGCGGGTGACGGTGTCGGTGCGGAAGCGCAGCCATTCGCCGAGCAGCTGCTTGAGGTTCTTGACCTGCGGCCGGCCATCCAGGCCGATCACGTTCATGTTGACCCGGTAGCTGCGCTCCAGGTCGGTGGTGGCAAACAGGTGGCCCATCAGCTGCTCGGCATCCACACGCGCCGAGCGCGGCACCAGCACGATGCGGGTCGGGTTGGCGTGGTCGGATTCGTCGCGGATGTCTTCCAGCCACGGCAGCTTCTTGGCCCGCATCTGCGCGGCGATCTGCTCGATCACCTTGGACGGGGACACCTGGTAGGGCAGCGCGGTGACCACCAGGTTGTTGGCTTCCTTGGCCCAGATCGCGCGTGCACGCACCGAGCCGTGGCCGGTGGCATACATCTGGCGCAGGTCGGCGGCCGGGGTGATGATCTCGGCGGCGGTCGGGTAATCCGGGCCACGAACGTGCTCGCACAGCTCGTCCAGGGTGGTGTCCGGCGCGTCGATCAGGCGGATCAGGGCCGACACGATCTCGTTGAGATTGTGCGGCGGCACGTCGGTGGCCATGCCCACGGCGATGCCGGTGGTGCCGTTGAGCAGCAGGTGCGGCAGCCGCGCCGGCATCCAGGTCGGCTCTTCCAGGGTGCCGTCGAAGTTGGGGTTCCAGTCGGTGGTGCCGTGGCCCAGCTCACCCAGCAGCACTTCGGCCAGTGGCGACAGCTTGGACTCGGTGTAACGCATGGCCGCAAACGACTTGGGGTCATCGGAGGAACCGAAGTTGCCCTGGCCGTCGATCAGCGGGTAGCGGTAGGAGAACGGCTGGGCCATCAGCACCAGCGCTTCATAACAGGCGCTGTCACCGTGCGGGTGGTACTTGCCGATCACATCACCGACGGTACGTGCGGACTTCTTGTGCTTGGAGGCGGCATTCAGGCCCAGCTCGCTCATCGAATAGATGATGCGCCGCTGCACCGGCTTCAGGCCGTCACCGATGAACGGCAGGGCGCGGTCCAGAACCACGTACATGGAGTAGTCCAGGTAGGCGCGTTCGGCGTATTCGCGCAGCGGCAGCTGCTCAAAACCGTGGAACGAGGAGCGGGCAAGGTCGGTCATGCGGAAAGTTACCAGTAGCCAAGGAGGGCGGCGCCAGGCGCCGGCACAGCCTGCTGATTATCCGCATGCGCCGGCCGATGCCAAGCACCACGCTTGGCCGTCGGCGGCAATCAGGCCGTTGTTGCGGCCAGAACGGCCGGCATGGCCCCGCGCAAAGCGTTGCACAGCAACAGCTTGCTGGCTGCAGCCAGTTCATTGCGGTGGATTGGCCGCTGCCGCGCGGCCAGCTGTGGATCGGCGAGCAAACGGGCACGCATCACCCCGGGCAGCAGGCGGCCGTTGGCTGGCGGGGTGAACCAGTGGCCATCGAGCTGCACGAACACATTGCTGCGCGCCCCTTCGGTGAGCCAGCCATCGGCGTCGAAAAACAGCATGTCGAAGGCACCGACGGCTTCGGCCCGGGCAATGGCGGCGTCGTATTGCCTGCGCAGGCTGGTTTTGTGGCCCAGCAGCCAGGTGGGTGTGGTTGCCGGTGTGTCTGCCAGCAGGACCGGCACCGGGCCATTGCCGGGCAGGGCCGGCAGCACGGCGCTGCGCCAGTGCAGCTGGCCATCGGCGGTCAGTGCCAGGCGCAGGCGCCAGGTTTGCGCTGGGTCCAGTGCGGCCAGTTGGGCGCTGAACCCGTCATCGAGTCGGGCGGTATCCAGCGGCAGGCCCAGCGTGCGCGCACTGGCGCACAGGCGGGCGCGGTGGTCGGGCCACAGCGCGGCCTGGCCGGCTTCCACGCGCAGGGTTTCGATCAGTTCCAGCCCGGCCATGTCGCGGCGGGCGAACTCAGCCTTGAGCAGGCATTCGTCCCATTCGGCCGCCGCATCCGAATCAATGGTGATGCCGGCGCCTACCGGCAGCCGGGCATGGAAGCCGCCGCCGGCATGGGGGCACAGCTCGATGGTGCGGATCGGCACCGACAGGCACAGCTGCAGGCGCGCCGCGTCGGTGCCGCCGGCCAGCCAGCCGATCGCGCCGGTGTACAGGCCACGGTGGTGAGGATCAGGTGCGGCGGTTTCCAGCTGCTCGATCAGGGCCATGGTGCTGCGCTTGGGCGCACCGGTGATCGAGCCACAGGGGAACACCGCGCGCAGCAGCGCAGCCAGATCAGTGTCGGGCTGCAGTTGCGCCTGCACGGTGCTGGTCATGCCCAGCACGCGACCGTTGCGCTGCACCTGGAACAGCGCCGGCACCTGCACCGAGCCGGGCCGGGCCACCTGGGCCAGGTCGTTGCGCAGCAGGTCCACGATCATCAGGTTCTCGGCGCGGTTCTTGGCATCGCTGGCCAGCCACTGGGCGGCGGCAGCCGGGTCGTCGCCGGCGGCGACGGTGCCCTTCATCGGCTGTGCGCTGACCACGCCATGTTCCACCCGCACGAACAGCTCCGGTGACAGCGACAGCACCCAGTGCGCCTGTGGCAGCCGGATCAGCGCGCCGTACGGGGCCGGTTGACGCTGGCGCAGGCGGGCATACAGGGCGGCCGGGCAGCCATGGGCCAGCCCGTGCAGGGCGAAGGTGTGGTTGACCTGGTAGGTGTCGCCCCGGCTGATGGCGGCATGGATCTGCGCAATGGCGTGGTCGAAGCGTGCGCGGTCGTGGCCGGGCTGCCAGCCGAGCAGGCCCGCTGGCTGGTCATCGGCAGCGCCCAGCCACTGGCCCGTCTGGCTGGCCTCGAGCAGCTGCTGGTGCTGGAACAACAGGGCGCGTACGGCTGACCCGGGGCCGCCGCCGCTGGCGTGCAGGCCCTGCAGCTGCAGGCCCCATTGGTAATCAGCCAGCAGCAGCACATGGTGGCCGGCGTCCAGCGCCTGCTGCAGCTGCTGCTGCCAGTGCGCCAGTTGGCCGACATCGGTGCACACCCGCTCGGCAATGAAGCCATGCAACAGGCGGCTGCGCGCCTGCCCGGCCGGCGCCTGGGCATCGTCAAGCAAGGCAAACGGGGTGTGGCTGGCCAGCAGCTCGGCAAGGGCGGGGCAGGCAGGCATGGTGGCGTGGTCCAGGGCTTGCGACAGGCGGGCAACGCGCAGTTTGCCCGGATCGGGAAGGGCAGATACGAAAAAACCGGCTTTCGCCGGTTTTATCTTCAAGTCTGGTGCCCAGGAGAGGACTCGAACCTCCACGGTTTTACCCGCTAGTACCTGAAACTAGTGCGTCTACCAATTCCGCCACCTGGGCGACTTGAGGGTGTGGATTGTGGGCTGCGTGTTGACCGTTGTCAACGTTTTTTTCACATTGATGAGGGTGCGGCATGTGTTGCCTGCGCGGCAGCCGCGCCGGGTTCGCCCCGGGCTGTTTTGCGGGCATGAAAAAACCGGCACGAGGCCGGTTTGATCTGCAAGTCTGGTGCCCAGGAGAGGACTCGAACCTCCACGGTTTTACCCGCTAGTACCTGAAACTAGTGCGTCTACCAATTCCGCCACCTGGGCGACTTGACGGGATGGATTGTGCGTAATCACAGGCAGTCAGGTCAAGCGTTTCCTGCGCGGTTTCCTGTAGCGGACATGATCTGCAAAGTGTTGATTGCAAACATGATTTGTGAAAAACAGGCATGAAAAAACCGGCTTTCGCCGGCTTGATCGTATGGTGCCCAGAAGAGGACTCGAACCTCCACGGTTTTACCCGCTAGTACCTGAAACTAGTGCGTCTACCAATTCCGCCACCTGGGCGCCTCAGGAGTTGGTAATTATGGGCAGCGTTTGGCCCTTCGTCAAGTGTTGGTGAAGGGTTTTTCGGCGTCACCACCTTTGCCGGGGGGGGAGTGGCGCGGCGCTACGGGCCGTTGCCTGATCCGCAGGCATGAAAAAACCGGCTTTCGCCGGCTTGATCGTATGGTGCCCAGAAGAGGACTCGAACCTCCACGGTTTTACCCGCTAGTACCTGAAACTAGTGCGTCTACCAATTCCGCCACCTGGGCGCCTCAGGAGTTGGTAATTATGGGCAGCGTTTGGCCCTTCGTCAAGTGTTGGTGAAGGGTTTTTCGGCGTCACCACCTTTGCCGGGGGGGGAGTGGCGCGGCGCTACGGGCCGTTGCCTGATCCGCAGGCATGAAAAAACCGGCTTTCGCCGGCTTGATCGTATGGTGCCCAGAAGAGGACTCGAACCTCCACGGTTTTACCCGCTAGTACCTGAAACTAGTGCGTCTACCAATTCCGCCACCTGGGCGCCTCAGGAGCTGCGCATTGTGAAGATGCCCGCTGCGGCTGTCAACACCTTTTTGGTGCATCGCCGGGGTTGGGGTCGTAGACACCTGTATGCCGGCCACAGGCGCTACCATGGCAGGCAATGACAAAGAAGACACCTTCAGGGCCCAAGGCCCGTCGCACCGCCGCAGGCGGCAATTCCTCCAAGCGCGCTTCAGGCCAGGCAACCACCGCCGGCAAGGGCCACAAGCAGCCGGACTGGATGCCGGCAGGCGAAGCGCCACGCCCGTCACGTGCTGCCAAATCGGCCACTGCACACAGCCGTCCACCGCAGGTGCCGGCACCCAAGGGCCTGCCGGGCTGGATGCCGGAACTGGAATCACCGCCGGCCGCGCGCGGGCCGAAGGGGCGCAAGCTGCCGCCTGCCAAGCAGCACGTTGATGCGCCGGTAAAGGCCCCGCGCAAGGGCAAGGCGGCAGGGGGTTTTGTTGACCCCCAGGCCGGGCGCGAGGCCGAGCGCTATGAAAACCCGATCGCCAGCCGCGAGGCCCTGCTGCAACTCCTGGTAGAGGCCGGTGGCCCGCGCAATGCGATGGAGCTGGCCACGCAGTTGAACCTGACAGCGCCGGACCGTTTCGAGGCCCTGAGCCGCCGGCTGGGGGCGATGGTGCGCGATGGCCAGCTGGTGCAGAACCGCCGGGGCGGCTTTGCCCCGGTGGCCCAGCTGAGCCTGGTGCCGGGTGTGGTGATCGCCAACCCGGAAGGCTTTGGCTTCCTGCGACCGGACAGCGGCGGTGATGACCTGTTCCTGCCGCCGTATGAAATGCGCAAGGTCATGCATGGCGACCGCGTGCTCGCCAATGTCACCGGCATAGACCGCCGTGGCCGCCGCGAAGGCAGCATTGCCCGTGTACTGGAGCGTGGCATGACCCGGCTGATCGGCCGTTTCAGTGTCGAGTTCGGCATCAATTACGTGGTGCCCGATGACAAGCGCATCGGCCGCAATGTGCAGATCCCGCATGACGCCATCGGCGAGGCCCGTGATGGCCAGCTGGTGGTGTGCGAGATCACCCAGGCCCCGGATACCCGGCGCCCGCCAATTGGCAAGATCCTCACCGTGCTCGGTGACAGGCTCACTCCCTCGCTGGTGGTGGAGGCGGCCATCCACGGCCATGAGTTGCCGTTCGAGTTCCCGCAGGAAGTGATTGACGAGGCCGCCGCCGTACCGGTGGATGTGGCCCCGGCCGAAATTACCGGCCGTGTGGACCTGCGCCAGCTGCCGCTGGTGACCATTGACGGCGAGGATGCCAAGGATTTCGACGACGCGGTGTACTGCGAGGCCACCGGCGATGGTTTCCGCCTGGTGGTGGCCATTGCCGACGTGTCCTATTACGTGCGCCCGGGCCAGCCGCTGGATGACGAGGCGCAGTCGCGTGCGACCTCGGTGTACTTCCCCGGCTTCGTGGTACCGATGCTGCCGGAGACCCTGTCCAACGGCATCTGCTCGCTCAAGCCGAAGGTGGACCGCATGTGCTTTGTCTGCGACATGCAGATCGACCGCAGCGGCCAGGTCACCGAATCGACGTTCTACGAGGCGGTGATGAACTCGCACGCGCGCCTGACCTACACCCAGGTGTGGCAGGCGGTGGGCGAGGGCGATGCGGCCGCGATCAAGGCACTGGGCAGCAACCTGGAAGCGGTGCAGCGCCTGCACCAGCTGTATGGCGTGCTGGCCAAGGCGCGCAAGAAGCGCGGGGCGATCGAGTTTGAAAGCAGCGAAGTGCGCTTTGTGCTGGACAACACCGGCCAGGTGACCCAGGCCGGGATGCTGGTGCGCAACGATGCGCACAAGCTGATCGAGGAATGCATGATTGCCGCCAACGTCGAGGCCGCGCGTTTCCTGCTCGCTGCCGGGGTGCCGGCGCCTTACCGCATCCATGAGAAGCCGCCCGAGTCCAAGTACGAGGACCTGCTGGAGTTCCTCAAGGAGTTCAAGCTGGCGATGCCGGCCTGGTCCAAGGTGCGTCCGGGTGATTTCACCAAGCTGCTGGGCAAGATCCGCGAGCGCCCGGATGCGGCGTTGATCGAGTCGGTGCTGCTGCGCAGCCAGTCGCTGGCGGTGTACAGCCCGGACAATGTCGGCCACTTCGGCCTGGCGCTGGAGTTCTATGCCCACTTCACTTCGCCGATCCGCCGTTACCCGGACCTGCTGGTGCACCGGGCGATCAAGCAGGCCCTGGGGCGCGCCGGCAAGGGCGAGTTCCCCTACGGTGGCCGCGAGATGGCGGCGCTGTCGTTGCAGTGCTCCGAACGTGCGCGCCGTGCCGACGAGGCCGAGCGCGAGGTCGACGAGCGCTATCGTGCAGCGTGGATGGAAAAGCACGTCGGCAAGGAGTTTGACGGCGTGATCAGCGGGGTGACCAGCTTCGGCCTGTTCATCGAGCTGGACCAGTCCAAGGTCAACGGGCTGGTGCATGTGACCCAGCTGCCGCACGATTTCTACCACTTCGATGCCACCCGCAAGGTGCTCACTGGTGAGCGCCGTGGACATGAGTACCGCCTGGGCGACCGGGTCTCGATCCTGGTGCTCAAGGCCAGCATGGAAGAGCGCAAGATCGATTTCCGCCTGGTCAGCCACCTGGGGCAGGACGAGCAGGGCGGTCTGCCGCCACTGCCGCCGCGCGGCACCCCCGCCAAGCGTCCGAAAAAGAAGTACTGAGCCGGCGCTGAGGCGGGCAGGACGCCGGGGCGATCCCCCGGCGTTTTCAGACCGCCTTCACCCAGCAACGGCCACAGGCCGTACCATTAGCCCCTGAAATTTTCCCGTGGCGCCCATGAGCAAGCAGAATTCCTGGATCGTCGGCGTCAACGCCGTCGCCTCCGCCGTTGAAAAGGACGCGCAGAACGTCCGTGAAGTGCTGATCGAGGCCGGCAACAAGAATGCCCGTCTGGTCGAAATCGAAGAGCAGGCGCTGCGCAAGGACATCTCCGTGCGCAAGGTCAACGCCCAGGCATTGGGTGGCGTGGCCGGCCAGCTGCGCCACCAGGGTGTGGTCGCCCGTTACGAGGCGCCCAAGCTGTGGGCCGAGAACGAGCTGTCCGGCCTGATCGATGCGGCCGGGGGCAAGGCCCTGGTGCTGGTGCTGGACGAGGTGCAGGACCCGCACAACCTCGGCGCCTGCCTGCGCAGCGCCGCTGCTGCCGGGGTCACCGCGGTGGTGATTCCCAAGGACAAGAGCGCCCCGGTCAATGCCACCGTGCGCAAGGTCAGTGCCGGTGCGGCCGACCGCATCCCGGTGGTGGCGGTGACCAACCTGGCCCGCACCCTGAAGGACATGCAGAAGCTGGGTGTGTGGACCTACGGCCTGGCCGGTGAGGTTGACCAGACCATTCACCAGCTGGACATGCGCGGCAACATTGCGCTGGTCATGGGTGGTGAAGGCGACGGCTTGCGTCGGCTGACCCGCGAGACCTGCGACGGCCTGGTGCGTATCCCGATGCCCGGCGACATTGAAAGCCTGAATGTCTCGGTGGCCACCGGTATCGCCCTGTTCGAAGCGGTGCGCCAGCGTCTGGCCTGATCACGGCTTGACGGCAACGGCTGTGCTGGAAGAAAAGCCCCGCAGTGCGGGGCTTTTTCATGCGTGGATGCTGCTGGGCGATGGCTGGTCACTGGCTGGCCCGGTTGCTGGCTTGTTGTTTGCCGCCGTGCTGGTTTGATGCTGGCCCTGCATGGCCGCCGGTTCGGCCAGCAACCGGCCGGGTGACTGCCACGCTGGGGCCGCTGCATGGGATGATCGTGCGCTGCCGGGCGATACCGGCATAGCGGCAATCAGGAGAGTGCGATGCGTGTAGGGGTGTTGACCGGCGGTGGTGACTGTCCGGGGTTGAATGCGGTGATCCGTGCGGTGACCAAGTCGTTGATCGGCCAGGGCGGCTGTGAGGTGGTCGGTATCGCCGATGGCTTCGAAGGCCTGATGGGCGATGCGCCGCGGGTCAAGCCGCTGGGCTGGGAGCAGGTGTCGGGCATCGTGCACACCGGCGGCACCATCCTGGGCACCAGCAACAGTGCCAACCCGCTCAAGGATGCGGCCACCGTGGCCCAGGTCAAGGCCAATGTGCAGGCGCTGGGGCTGGAAGTGGTGGTGTCCATCGGCGGTGACGGCACCCAGAGCCTGGCCAACGCGCTGGCGCAAGCCGTGGGCATGCAGTGCGTGGGCGTGCCCAAGACGATCGACAACGACATTGCCAACTGCGAGCGCAGCTTCGGTTTTGATACGGCTGTGGCTACCGCCACCGATGCCCTGCGTCGAATCGAGTCCACCGCTTACAGCCACCACCGGGTGATGATCGTGGAGACCATGGGGCGCAATGCTGGCTGGCTGGCACTGGAGGCCGGCATTGCCGGGGCGGCCGATGTCATCCTGCTGCCGGAGATCGACTTCGACCTGCAGGCGATCATTGATGTCTGCCGTGCACGCGAGCAGCGCCAGCGTTACACCATCATCTGCATTGGTGAAGGTGCCAAGGAACGCGGTCATGCGCTGACCCTGCGGGAAACCATTGCCCACAGCACCGACCCGGTGCGCCTGGGTGGGGTGGCCCATGTATTGCGCCAGCGCCTGCAGCCGCACCTGCAAAGTGAAGTGCGGGCCACCGTGTTGGGGCATGTGCAGCGCGGCGGTGACCCGACCCCGTTCGACCGCGTGCTGGCCACCCAGTTCGGCCACCATGCCGCCCAGCTGGTGCTGGCCGGCCGCTTCGGGCGCATGGTCACCCTGCAGCACGGGCGCATCACCAGCGTGCCGATCGCCACGGTGGCCAATACCCAGCGGCAGATTCCAGCCGACCACCCGCTGCTGACCATGGCCCGTGACATCGGCATCTGCCTGGGCGAGGCCTGAGTACGGCTGTCGGTACAGGCGGGTTGTTGAGCCGCCTGTTTGGCACGATTGTCGCGACCGGGGTCGCTCCCACGGTGTCATCTACAAGCCTGGTCGCGATGTTGGTCAGGCAGTGGTGATCCTGGTGGCCCGGTGCACGCGCGGGCGCCCCGGGCCTGAGTGCCGTGATTTTTGATCTTTTCTGCAAGTGGCTCGAGCAGGCTTCAGCGTGCGGGCGACAGGCCGTGTTGCGCCTGTTCGGCCTGCTGCGTGTGTGCCGGGTTGTCGTTGGGCTGTTGCTGATTGGCCTGGCGCTCCAGCGTGTTCTTGTCTCCAGCCATCAATGCTCTGCAATGATTTCAAGACTGATGTACTGGATACACGCGTCGGTGTCGGCGGGGCCATATTTGCCATCCACCGTAGCGGTGATTACGAGCGATGCGGCCCGACTGCGCCATCGGGCATCGCTGCCAAACCGGATGGGCCCCAACCACTGGGCAGGTGTGGCGCCGGCATCGGTCAGCACCGGTTGCAGTGCGGCTACGCTGAGTGGGCATTGCCCGGGGGCAGGCTCGAACTCCAGGTCCAGTCGGTCTACCTGTGGTGAGGACAAGCCGACGCCAAACACCAGGAATTCGCTGCCATCGGCCAGTGACAGACTGGTGACGAAATACTCAGGGCCTTCTGCGTTTGACTGCAGCGGGTGGCCCAGTTGGGCGGCAACCTCATCGGCAGAAAAATGACGGACATGCTGGGCACCGCGGATCATCCGGGTCAGTGCAGAGAGCAGTTCTGGCCGGGACATGCCGGCCATGGCTTGGGCCTGTGGCAAGGATGTGCTTGGTGACGTGGCAATGGCCTCGGCATGGCGGCACCCCACCAACAGCAGTGGCACGCTCAGCAACAGGCTTAGCCAGGTGACAGGCGATGATGGCGGTGCTTTCATTGTTGTCCCGCTCCACTATCCGTACTTCACGCTACTGATGGCGGCGCACACGGGCAAGGGCAGCGAAGGCGCTGTTGCTGTGGTGCGACAGGATGGGGGCTAATCATTACGTTCGATGTGTGATGGCTTGCGTGCTTCATCACCTGTAACCCTCGCAGCGCAGTTTCTGCATCGTTGATGCATTGCCAATGCCGTGCGCCGGTTGCGTGGCCGCGAGGTCGTCAGTGCCGAGCAGCGGCCACGCTTCGTGCCACGGGGTGATTCACCTTTTCTCGTGTACTCGGTGGCGCGGCCTTTCCTCAGCCATCAGTGCTCTCCGAGTATCTGAAGACTGATGCGCCGGATACAGGCATCGGTGTCGACCGCGCCATATTTGCCGTCCACCGTGGCCGTTATCAGTAGCGAGCCAGCCATGCTGTCCCATTGCGCGGCACTGCCAAACCGCATGGGTGCTTGCCACTGGGCAGGTGTGGCGCCGGCATCGGTCAGCACCGGTTGCAGTGCGGCTACGCTGAGTGGGCATTGCCCGGGGGCAGGCTCGAACTCCAGGTCCAGTCGGTCTACCTGTGGTGAGGACAAGCCGACGCCAAACACCAGGAATTCGCTGCCATCGGCCAGTGACAGACTGGTGACGAAATACTCAGGGCCTTCTGCGTTTGACTGCAGCGGGTGGCCCAGTTGGGCGGCAACCTCATCGGCAGAAAAATGACGGACATGCTGGGCACCGCGGATCATCCGGGTCAGTGCAGAGAGCAGTTCTGGCCGGGACATGCCGGCCATGGCTTGGGCCTGTGGCAAGGATGTGCTTGGTGACGTGGCAATGGCCTCGGCATGGCGGCACCCCACCAACAGCAGTGGCACGCTCAGCAACAGGCTGAGCCAAGGCAAAGACGAGGACATCGGTGCGGTCATGGTGCGTCCATTTCACTATCCCGGCCCCACGCTACGGCTCGCCGGGCACAGGGGCAAGGTCAGCGACGGTGATATTCCTGCGTCAGGGCTGGATTCGTGCGAGGCATCACGCTCCAGACGCAATGTGTTTTTGATTCGTCACCCATTCCCCCAATAGCCCGGTTTCCTGCGGGCCGGTGCACCGTGCGGGTGGCGTGGCTGTGGGGTCATCTTGTCACGGTGGCCAATACCCAGCGGCAGATTCCAGCCAGCCGCTGTTTCCCCTGGCTGGTGAGATGGACATCTGCCTGGGCGAGGCCTGAACAATGGTTGCAGGACAGGCTGACGGTTGAGCCAGCGGTTCAACAACGGCTGTCGCGACCGGGGTCGCTCACACGGTGCCACCTGCAAGCCCCGTCGCAATGCTGGTCAGGATGTGGTTGGCGCGGCGCGCGCGGGCGCTGGGCGTGGGGGCTTGTATGCGCAGCGCGGGTAGCTTGAGCAGGAATGGAACTCACCAAAGGGGCCGCTGCGCAGGATGACCACCCCGGTGCCACAGGCCGGGCAGCGTTGCTCGTTCACCGCCTGGCCATCGAGATGGCTCAGCTGCACGGCGCCATCGGCAACCAGTTCGTCCAGGAACGGCGAGTTGCGGCCCTGCACGCTGAGCAGCACCACCTGGCGACGGGCGCGGGTCAGGGCGACGTAGAACAAGCGGCGTTCTTCGGCCAGCGGGAAGTTGTCGCCATCGGGCATGGCCAGGGCCAGGGCCGGGTCATCGGCGCGCTGGCTGGGGAAGCTGCCGGCCAGCAGCCCGGGCACGATCACCACATCGGCCTCGGCGCCCTTGGAACGGTGGATGGTGAGAAAACGCAGCTCCAGCCATGCGCCGAAACGGGCCTGCCAATCAGCCGGAATGCAGGCGCGCTCGCGGTTGTAGCGGCCCAGCACGAACACCTGCAGCTTGCCCTCGCGGCCCGGCGCCTGCTGGCCACTGCGCAGTTGCATGACCAGACGCGTAAGCAGCTGGCTCAGCGCATCGGCCAGCTGCTCGCGCCGGGCTACCTGCACGGCCTGCAGCACCGGGCCATGGGCCGGTGTGTGTGAAACCACATGCTTGCGCAGCTGGGCCGGGTTCTTGCTGACAAAGCGGCTGGCCACATCACACAGGGCCTGCGGGCAGCGGAAGGTGCGTTGCAGCTGCAATACCCGGCCGTGGCCGAAGTAGTCGGCAAAACGGGTCATCACGCTGATGTCGGCGCCGGCAAAGCGGTTGATCGACTGCCAGTCATCGCCCACCGCAAACAGGTACCGATGCGGCGCGGCAACCAGGGCGCGACACAGGCGGGCGCGGGCACGCGAGGCATCCTGGAATTCATCGGCCATCACCAGGGTCCACGGCGTGCTGGCCTGGCCGCTTTCCAGCAGGGTGGCGGCCTGGTTGAGCATGTCCTCGAAATCGATACCGTGTTCGGCGGCCAGGGCCTCATCCCAGGCCTGGATCACGCTGCCGGCCAGTTCCAGGAAACGGCGGTGGCGCTCTGCGAAGTCATCGTCCGGCAGCGTGGACAGGCGCTGTTGCAGGGCGGCGCTGTCCAGGGCGTTGCTCTTGGCATGGGTGATGAAGCAACGCATCAGCGCGATCAGGGCGTCATCGCTGAGCGGGGCCTGGCCATCGGCTGGCAGCTCACGGTCCGGATGGGGGTCCAGCTCGATGCCGGCCGTCTGCAGGGCATCGGCCATCATGTGCAAGGCTTGCCCGCTGCGCAGCTGCTGCGAGTCGGTTTCCAGCCAGGTCTTGCCCTGCCGGTGCTGGCCCCGGTGCTGCCAGTCCAGTGACTGCTCGCGGGCGGAAAAATGCAGGGGGCGCTGGCCATCGGCATCCAGCTGCAGGTGGGCGTGGTACAGCCCGGCCTGCGGGTAGTGGAAATCGGCGCCCGCCGCGCCAGCACACTGGTAGTCCACACCGTTGTAGAACAGCCAATTGGCGATCAGGCATTGCTCCTGGCTGCGTACCTGTTCGCCGCGCAGGGTGCGTGCATAGGGCTGCCCGTCACGGTCATGGCCGTCGGCATGCTCCAGCGCGGTGCCGGGTGCGGGCAGGGCATGGCCGAACACCAGGCGGAACATGTCCCAGCGGGTGCGGAAATCTTCCGAGCGGTCCTTCAGCGTGTCCACCAGTTCGGCCAGCTTGTCGACCCCGGCCTGGGCGTCGATGGCCCAGTCCGGCACATGCGGCCTGCGCCCGCTGGCCTGGCTGATGATCTGCAGGCCCAGGGCGTGGAAGGTGGACGCCTGCACCTGCCAGTGCGGCCGGCCGAGGCGGGCGAAGGCATGCTGGGCACGCTGCTGCAGTTCGTTGGCTGCGTCCTTGTTGAAGGCCAGCATGATGATCTGCCCGGGCTGGGCGATGCCGCGCTCAATGGCATAGGCGGCCTTGGCCACCATGGTGGAGGTCTTGCCCGAGCCGGCCGCGGCCACCAGCTGCACCCGGTTGTCAAAGCAGATCACCGCGCGCGCCTGTTCCTCGCTCAAGGGGCGGCTTTCCACCTGTTCGAACAGGGCCCGGCTGTGCTCCAGTTCGGCACTGGCAAGGTGCTGGTTGGCCTGCTCCCACAGCGCCGGCCAGTCGGCCTGCCAGTCTTCGGCGCAGGTGGCATCTGCATCGGCTTGGATGGGCGAGGATGGCGCGCGGGGTGCCTGCTGCTGCGCATCGATGGCCTGACGCTGCTGCAGCAGGGCCTGTTGCTGCTCGTGGCTGATCCAGCGGCGCTGCTGCACGGCCTGGTCGCACAGGGCGTCGGCGGCATCGATCCACGCACGCATGGCGGCCTGGCGGTCCGCGCGCCGGGCATCGCCCCGGGCCTGCTCGAGCAGCTGCTGCAGCTGGCGTGCATCGCGGCGCGACAGCCCGGCCAGGCTCAGCTGCTGGCCATCGTCGCTGCGCAGGTGCAGCGATGCCCACAGCCAGCCCTGATCCAGCCGCACCCCTTCACTGGCCAGCGGCACGCGGCAGCGGGCGGTGGGAGTGATGGCGGTGAGGTGGGCATCATCCAGATGCAGCGACCACGGCGCGCAGCGGTGCAGGCGCAGGCCAAGGGCAGCGGGGAGCCAGCGGTGTTGCATCCAGCACGACCAAACAAAAGACAGCAGGCATCTTAGGCCAGCGGCCAGCAAAAAGGCCCCATCAAGTGATGGGGCCTTTGTTGGCAAGTGCGCGGCTGCGGGCTCAGGGTTGGTTGCTGGCCGAACCGCCCAGAGCCTTGTACAGGCTGACCTGGTTGACCAGCACGCTGCGCCGGGCCTGGGCCAGGGACAGCTCGGCACTGCGCCGGGTCTGCTGGGCATCCAGCCAGTTGCGCAGGTCGGTGGCACCGGCGCGGTAACGCACCTCGTACAGGCGCTCGATCTCCAGCGCATGGGCGTAGGAGGCCTGGCTGGCAGCCAGCTGCACGGCCAGCTTCTGGCGCGCGGACAGGGCGTTGTCGACCTCGGCCAGGGCGCTGTACAGCGTGCTGCGGAACTGGTTGGCGGCGATCTGGTAGGCCAGATCACTCGATTCGATGTTCAGCTGCATCTGCCGGAACTTCAAAAACGGCAGGCTCAGGCCGGCACCGAGGCTGGCCACCGGGTTGGACAACACATTGCCCAGCTCGGTGCTGGAGCCGCCGACCGAACCGCTCAGGCTAAAGCTTGGGTAGTAGCTGGTGGCGGTGACCTTGATCTGCGCCAGCGCCTGGCGCAGTCGCAGCTCGGCCGCGCGCAGGTCCGGGCGCCGGGCCAGCAGCTGTGCCGGCAGCCCGGCGTCGATGGCCGGCACGCTGTAGCCGTCCAGGTTCTGCGGCTCGCGTTCGACCGGCCAGGGCTGGCCGTCGAGCAACACGGTCAGCGCATTGCGCGCTTCCACCCGCTGCTGTTCCAGCTGCGACTGGGCGCTTTTCTGTGCTTCCAGGTTCTGTGCGGCCTGGCGGACTTCCAGCATCGACACCGCGCCGGCACGGTACTGCACACCGACCAGGTCGTTGATGCGCTGCAGCCGTTCCAGGTTGGCCTGGCCGCTGCTGATGGCCAGGTTGAGATAGCCCAGCTGCCAGTACAGCTCGGTGGTCTGGCCGATGAGCAGCAGGGCAGTGTTCTGCAGGTCGGCCTCGGTGGCCGCCGCTTCCCAGCGGGCGATGTCGCGCTGGCCGCGCAGCTTGCCCCACAGGTCCAGCTCCCAGCCAATGGACACACTGGCGCTGTAGTTCTCGCTCCAGTCATCGCCGGTATCGAGCTGGCGGTTGCCGGAAACACCCACCGAACCATTGGCACTGGGCCACAGGTCGGCACTGGCCAGGCCTGCCTGCAGGCGGGCACGTTGCAGGCGCAGCCCGGCCACGGCCCAGTCGGTATTGCTGGCCAGCACCTGCTCGACCAGGGCATTGAGCCCGGCATCGTTGAAGCCGGCCCACCAGGCATCGGCAGCAATGTCGGTGACCGGCGCAGTGACTTCCAGCGACTGTTGTTCGGTCGGTGTGGTGTGCTGGCCCCAGCCGGTGGGCACGCGGATGTCGGCCGCCGGATTGGCGCCTGGGGTAGCACACCCGGCCAGACTGGCGGTGACGGCCAGGGTGAGGAGGAGGGTACGGGGTACAGACATGGGGGCAGTCCTCATTCGCGGGCCAGGGCATCGACCGGGTCCAGCTGCGCCGCGCTGCGGGCCGGCAGGAAGCCGAAGGCAATACCGATCACCGTGGAGCAGGCAAAGGCTGCCACGATCGAACCGGTGGAGAAGAGCATCGGGAAGCTGGCGCCAAAAGTTTCAAAGGCCCAGCCGATGCTCAGGGCCAGGCCGATGCCCAGCACGCCGCCTAGCAGGCACACCAGCACCGCTTCGATCAGGAACTGCTGGCGGATGTCGCTCTGGCGTGCGCCCACAGCCATGCGCACGCCGATCTCGCGGGTACGCTCGGTTACCGAGACCAGCATGATGTTCATCACCCCGATGCCGCCCACCAGCAGGGCGATGGCGGCGATCGAGCTGATCAGCAGGGTCATGGTCTTGCTGCTGGACTCGATGGTCTGACGGATGTCGGCAGTGTTGTTGAGAAAGAAATCCTGCTTGCCATGACGGAGGGTCAGCAGCCTGGTGATGGCCGCTTCGGCGGCCGGCATCGGGGTCTCGTCGTTGACGCGCACGGTGATCGAATTGACGTGGGCCTGGCCGAGCATGCGGCCCATCACCGTGGTGTGCGGCGCCCATACCGTCAGATTGGTGCTGCCGCCCATGCCCATGGACTGGCGCTTGGCCACACCGATCACGCGTGCCGGCATGTTGCCCAGCAGGACAACCTGGCCCATCGGATCCTGAGCGCCGAAGAGCTGGTTGCGGGTGTTCTCGTCGATCACCACCACCTGGGCCATGGCGCGCACATCATCGTCATCGAACAGGCGACCGGAGACCAGGTTGACACCCTTGACCCGGAAGAACTGCTCCCCCACACCGTTGACCTGGGCATTGGCCGCCTTGTTGCCAATGCGCGCGGTGATCGAGGAGGACACCGAAGGCGTGGCACTGTCCACATAGCTCTGCTGTGACAGTGCAGTGGCATCGGCCGCCTTGAGGGTCTGCACGCGGCCGGAGCGCATGTCGCCAAAGCCGCTGCCGGGGTAGATGTCGATGGTGTTGGTGCCCAGCGCCGAGATGTTCTGCATGATCTGCTGCTGGGAACCATTGCCCATGGCGACCACGCTCACCACCGAGGCAATGCCGATGATGATGCCCAGCATGGTCAGGAAGGTACGCAGGCGATGGGCGTTCATGGCCAGCAGGGCCATGCGGAAGGCTTCGGTGAAACGGTCGCGCGCGGCCTGGAAGGCGGTGCCGCCGGTGCGCACCTTCTCGGTCCGCTTCGGCTCGCCGGTGGCGGCCACCTTGTCATTGCGGCGGTCCACAATGATTTCGCCGTCGCGAATCTCGATGATGCGCTGGCAGTGTTCGGCTACCTGCATGTCGTGGGTGACGATGATGATGGTGTGGCCCTCGGCATGCAGTTCGCCGAGGATCTTCATCACTTCCACGCCCGAGGCCGAATCCAGTGCGCCGGTCGGTTCGTCGGCCAGGATAACCTCGCCACCGTTCATCAGTGCACGGGCAATGGACACGCGCTGCTGCTGGCCGCCGGAGAGTTGCCCCGGCTTGTGGCCGGTGCGTTCGCCCAGGCCCAGACGGGCCAGCAGCTTTTCAGCACGCGCGCGGCGCGCCTCGGCCGGGGTGCCGGCATAGACGGCTGGCACCTCGACATTGCCACGGGCATCCAGATCGCCCAGCAGGTGGTAGCGCTGGAAGATGAAGCCGAAATGCTCGCGGCGCAGCTGGGCAAGCTCGTCCGGCTGCATCTGCCCGGTGTGCCGCCCGGCCACGGTGTAGGAACCACTGGTGGGGCGATCCAGGCAACCCAGGATGTTCATCAGGGTGGACTTGCCCGAACCGGACTGGCCGACGATGGCGACCATTTCGCCGGCGGCGATATCCAGGTTGATGTCCTTGAGCACGGCGATGGTGTCATCGCCGGCCGGGAACTCGCGGCGCAGGTTGCGGACCTGCAACAGTGCCTGGCTCATCGACGCGGACCACCCATCATGCCGCTGCCCATTGGGCCACCGCGCATGCCGCCGCGCTGGATGGCCGCACTGCCGTCACCGGCCGCGCCGACCACGACCTGGTCACCTTCGACCAGGCCATCGACCACCTGGGCCATGGCGCCGTTGTTCAGACCGATGCAGACCGGACGCGGTGCCGGCTGGCCATCGCTACCGACCACGCGGACCATGTAGTGCTCGCAGTCATCGCGTTTTTCAGGACGCGGCGGCATGCCTTCCGGGCGCTTGCCCTGGCCACGTGCCGGGCGCTCGCCGGCAGACATGCCCTGGGCTCCTTCCGGACGCGGGCCACCGCGTTCGCCCATCTTCGGGCCCAGCGCCACGGCCGGGATCAGCAGGGCGTCCTTGGCCTGGTTGAGCAGTACCGAGACCTGGGCGGTCATGTCGATGCGCAGCGAGCCATCCGGGTTTTCGACGTCGAACAGGGCGTTGTAGTACACCGCCGAGCTGGAACTGGAGTTGCTGGCGCTGCTGCTGGATTCATTGGCGATCGAGGCCGGGGCCGGGTTCACCACGCGCAGGGTGGCGTGGTACTTGTGCTCGCTGTTGCCCAGGATGGTGAAGTAGACCGGCATGCCCGGCTTGACCTTGACCACGTCGGCCTCGGAGATTTCCGCATTGACGGTGACCGTGTCCAGCCTGGCCAGCTTGACGATGGTCGGCGCGGACTGGTTGGCGTTGACGGTACGGCCTTCCTCGGCAACCACGGCCACCACGGTGCCATCGATCGGCGCGGTGATGCGGGTGTAGCCCAGGTTGGCGCGTGCAGTGTCCAGTTCAGCCTGGCGCTGCTTGACCTGGGCATCCAGGGCCCGGATCTGTGCCCGGGTAGTGGCCAGCTTGGCTTCGGCGGTGTCGTACTCGGCCTTGGAGCTGGCCTGTTCGGCATACATCATCTTCTGCCTGTCAAAGGCCAGCTCGGCCTCGCGCAGGTTGGCCAGCTGCACCGCACGCTGGGCCTGGATGTTCTCCATCGCCGCTTCGGCATTGGTCAGGCTGTTGGTCTGGGTGGTGGAATCGATCTCGGCGATCAGGTCGCCGGCCTTGACCTCATCGCCCAGTTCCACATACAGCTTCTTGATCTGGCCGGAGGCCTGGGCACCGACGTTGACCAGCTGGTAGGCATCGATCACCCCGGTGGCGTCCACGGTCTGCTCCAGGTCGCCGCGGATGACCGGCGAGGTGGCCAGCTCCGGTGCCTTCGGGCTGCGGTTCAAACCGTAATAGCCGGCACCGATGGCGGCGAGGACGGCAACACTGAGGGCAATGCGTCGGGAACGGGTCTTTGGCAGGGGCAGCTTCACGATCACGGAACTCGGCATGGCCGCAGCAGCGGCGAGGCGGCCAGTGTGCCAGCGCGCGCCGGCAGGACAAGCCCGGCGCTGTATCACCGTGTGTCGGTGCCGGCCGGGGATGTAACAGCATGTGTCACGGCCGCCCGTTGATACCTTGGGGCACATACCGGTACGTGCGCACAGGCGGCCGAGCGGCGATGATGCGGCCATGAGCCACGATATTGCCAACCCCCACCGCCTGCTGGTGGTCGATGATGACCACGACATCCGTACCCTGCTGGCCGAGCAGCTCGGGCGCGCCGGTTACCGGGTGGCCACCGCTGCCGATGGCGCGCAGATGCGTCAGGTGCTGCAGCGCGAGCCGATCGACCTGGTGGTGCTGGACCTGAACCTGCCGCGCGAGGATGGCCTGACCCTGTGCCGTGACCTGCGTGCGCGCTCGACCACGCCGGTGATCATGCTCACCGCGCGGGCCGAGCCGATCGACCGTGTGCTGGGCCTGGAAATGGGCGCCGATGACTATCTGGCCAAGCCGTTCGAGCCACGCGAACTGCTGGCGCGCATCCGCAACGTGCTGCGCCGTACCCAGGCGCTGCCGGCCAACCTGGAGCCGCTGCCGTTGCGCAAGGCGCGCCTGGAAGGCTGGCTGTTCGACCTGGAGCACCGCCATCTGATCGACCCGGCCGGGCGCGTGCTGGTGCTCTCCGGTGCCGAGTACCGCCTGCTCCAGGTGTTTGTCAGCCACCCGCACAAGGTGCTCAGCCGCGAGCAGCTGGTGATGCTGTCCAGCGGCAAGCCGTTTGATGCCCAGGAGCGCGCGATCGACCTGCAGGTCAGCCGCCTGCGCGCCAAGTTCGGTGATGACGGTGGCCGGCTGATCAAGACCGTGCGCAACGAAGGCTATGTGCTGGCCTGTGCGGTGGCGGTGGAATGAAGCGTCTGCGGCACTTCCTGTCGTCGATGACCGGGCGGCTGTTCGTGATCCTGCTGCTGGGCATGGGTATCGCGGCGGCAGCGGCCACAATGCTGGCCAATGCCCGGCGCAGCCAGGAGTTCGACCGCCAGTTGCTGGTGCGCACCGCCGACCGCCTGCAGGGGTATGTGCAGCTGCTCGATGCCAACCCGGAGATCCGCCAACGCCTGCTCGAGGTCGGTGCCGGCCTGCGCCTGGCCCCGGACAAGGTGCGGGTGCATCGTGTCGATGAGGCCCTGCAGGCCGTGCTGGCCCAGCGTAGCGGGCCGTTGGCGCAGGCACGGGTGGAGCTGGCTTCCTTCGGCACCTGCCAGCCGGAGCTGCGCCAGCTGCTGCCGCGCCCACCGCGGCCGCCGGAGGACGCGCGCAATGCCCGCGAGCACCAGCGCAGCCATTCTTCCCACCGGGATTACCAGCCCCCCCGTTGCCGCTTGATCAGTCTGACCCTGAGCGATGGCACGCCGCTGCGGCTTGCCGCAGAAACGCCGGCGGTGGCGCGGGACCAGGTGCCGGTGCTCGACCCTTGGTTCATGTCCCTGTTGATGCTGGCCATTGCCGCACTGGCCTATCTGGTGGCGCGCATCGCCAGTGCCCCGCTGCAGCGGCTGGCGGCGGCGGCCACCGCGCTGGGCCGCGACCTGGATCGCGAGCCGATGGCCGAGACCGGCCCGCGCGAGGTACGCCATGCCGCGCAGGCCTTCAATGCAATGCAGCGCCAGCTGCAGCACCACCTGGCCCAGCGCACGCAGATGCTGGCGGCCATCACCCATGACCTGCAGACGCCGTTGACCCGCTTGCGCCTGCGCCTGGAAAATGTGGCCGACGCGGCCCTGCGCGAACGACTGGTGGCCGATCTGGGCGCGATGCAGGCGCTGATCCGCGAAGGCCTGGAGCTGGCCCGCAGCGAACACAGCCGGGAACAGCCGGTGCCGCTGGAGCTGGACTCGCTGCTGGAAAGCCTGGTCGAGGACGCCTGCGAGGCCGGCGCCGAAGTCTACTTCGATGGCGGTTGCGGCCAGGTCCGGGTGCTGCGGCCCATGGCCATGCACCGGCTGTTTTCCAACCTGCTCGACAACGCCCTCAAGTACGGTGGGCGCGCCTGGGTCAGGGCGCAGCAGACCCGTGATGGCCTGAGCGTGCACATCCGCGACGATGGCCCGGGGATTGCCGAGGAGGATCTGCAAAGCGTGTTTGATCCCTTCGTGCGGCTGGAGACCTCGCGCTCGCGCGACACCGGCGGGGCCGGCCTTGGCCTGGCCATCGCCAAGGCCCTGGCCGTCAGTGATGGTGCGCAATTGCAGCTGCGCAACCATCCCGGGGGTGGGTTGGAGGCGATGGTCTGCTGGCCGTCACACACGCCGTGACCAACCATGGGCATTGGTGTGACGATGTGCCTAAAATCACCGCCTGTACACGCCAGTGGCGAGAGGTGTTGTGGGCATGGCGCAAGCAGCCGGAAAGGCAGTGATTGACAGGCGATCCGCGTTGCCGTGCCTGGCCCGGTGCTGCCAGTTGCTGCTGTTGTGCCTGCTGGCCTGCCCCTTGCTGGCACAGGCCCGCGACACCGCGGCCGGGCCGGAGGTGGCCGCGTCGGCAGCGGCGCTCTCACCGGTGCGGCCGTTGCGCGATTACGCCGTCGACGTCTGGACCACCCGCGAAGGGCTGCCGCACAACTCGCTGCGCAAGATCGTGCAGACCCCGGACGGCCTGATCTGGCTGGCCACCTGGGAAGGCCTGGTGCGCTACAACGGGCAGGAGTTCACCACGTTTGACCGTGGCAGCACCCCCGGCCTGCTCGACAATGCCATCGGCTCGCTGCATGTGGACCGCCACGGCGCGCTGTGGGTCAGTGACTCGCGCGGCAACCTTATCCGCCATGACAGCAAGGGCCATTGGCAGCAGTTCCCGCGTGAGCTGCCCGCGCCGGGGGTGTTGATCCAGGCCATGGCCAGTGATGCCCAGGACCGGCTGTGGCTGCAGTACGAAGGCAAGGGCCTGGGCAACCTGGACCCGTCGGGCCGTTTCAACTTCACCCCGCCACCGGATGAGCTGTCGCTGCTGCTGACCTATCCCGGGCTGGTGGTGGACAACGCCGGGCAGACCTGGATCGGCACCATGGACGGGGTGCTGCTGCGTGATGGCCAGGGCGTGCTGCAGCGCCTGCCCGCATCTTTCGGTCTGCCCAATGCCCCGGCCTGGCCCTATCTGGCCCCGGACGGGGTGCTCTGGCTGGTTTCCGGCAACAGCCTGTACCGCATGCGCGATGGCCGCCCGCAGCACCATTACAGCGTCGATGCGCAGACCTTCCTGACTGCGATGCTGATCGACAGCAAGGGCCTGATCTGGCTGGGCACCGAAAGCGACGGCCTGCTGCGCCTGGGGCCTGACGGTCTGGAACACATGCCTGAAGGCATGAAACTGCCGGGGGGGCGCATCCTGAGCCTGATGGAGGACAACGAAGGCAGCATCTGGGTCGGTGCCAACGGTGGCCTGTTCCGCCTGCGAGAAGCCCTGTTCACCAGCTACAGCACCGATGACGGGCTCAGCGGCGACTACACCCGCAGTGTGCTGGAAGACCGTCTGGGGAGGATCTGGGTAGGCAGTTCGCAAGGCCTTGACCGCATGGATCCGGACGGCAGCATCCATGCCATCTCCCTGTCCAGCCCCGGTGACCACGTGGTGTCGGTGCTCAGCCTGGCCGAAGGCCGGGACGGTTCGGTCTGGATCGGGACCTTTTCCGACGGGGTGATGCAGATCGACCCCCAGGGTCGTATCAAACACTACCCACAGGTGCAGCAGCTGTCTTCGGGCAATGTACGCGCGCTGGTGGTTGATGCCAGCGATCGGGTCTGGGTCGGTACCCAGGGCGGCCTGCTGCGGATCAGTGACGGGGTGGTCGAACGCCCGCAGATCCACGGCCTGCCCAGGCAGGAGCTGGTCACCGCGCTGGGCCTGCACCAGGGGCAGCTGTGGGTGGGCAGTACCGAAGGGGTGCGCATCGTGCATCCTGACCGGGTCCAGCGGGTGGAACTCAGCCAGCTGGGCGGTGCGCGCACCGTGCTGGGCCTGCAGAGCATTGGCCAGGCAGTGTGGATCAGCACCGACCGTGGCCTCTACCGCCACCAGGGGGGGCAGCTGGGGCATGTCGGGCTGGAGCAGGGCTTGCCGGTGGACGCGGTGTTCCAGCTGGTGCCCGACCGCATCGGCAATGTCTGGCTGTCCACCAACCGCGGTGTGCTGCGTACCGACATGGTCAGCCTGAACGAGGTGGCCGATGGCCGCCGGCCGCGGCTGGAAGGGGTGGAGCGTTACTCGGAAATTGACGGCATGCGCAATTCCCAGGCCAATGGCAGCAGCGGCCCGGGTTCGATGCTCGACAGCAAGGGGCGTTACTGGGTAGTCACTGCCGGTGGCCTGAGCATGGTCGACCCGCAGCGGCTGCGCCAGCTGCGCGAGCGCCCGGCCCCGCGGCCGATGCTGGAGCAGGTGCGTATCAACGGGAAGTTGCAGGATTGGCGCGCCGGCCCGCTGGCAGTGCCGGGAGGCGCGCGTGTTGCCATCAGCTATGTCGGCCTGAGCTTTCTGATCAGCGACCGTATCCGCTACCGCACCCGGCTGGTGGGACTGGACGAGCAGTGGATCGAGCGCGGCCGCCAGCGCAATGTGGAATACATGGGCCTGCCGCCGGGGCAGTACACCCTGCAGGTGGCCTCCATGCACCCGGGCGGGCACTGGAGCCCGCAGCTGGCCGAGCTGCATTTCAGTGTGGCCCCGCTGTGGTGGCAGCAAGGCTGGGTCTGGGCGCTGGCCGCATTGATCGTGCTGCTGCTGTGGGCCGCGCTCTACCGTTACGGTGTTTACCGCTACAAGGTGCGCAGCCAGCGCCTGGCACGGCTGGTGGACCAGCGTACCTATGACCTGCAGCTGCAGGCCGAGAGCCTGCTGGCCGCCAATCAGGAAAAGACCAGGCTGCTGGACCGCCTGCGCGAGCAGTCCGAAGCGTTCCAGCGTCAGGCCCGCCAGGATGCGTTGACCGGGCTGCCCAACCGCCGGGTGTTTGACGAGGCCTTGGCGCGTGAGTTCTCGCGCCACCAGCGCAGCGGCCATCCGCTGTGCCTGGTGGTGCTGGACATTGACCACTTCAAGAACATCAACGACCGTTTCAGCCACAGCGTCGGCGACCGCGTGCTGCAGGAAGTGGGACAGCTGCTGCTGCAGGCCTGCCGCGAAGGCGACCTGCCGGCACGGGTGGGCGGTGAGGAATTCGCCCTGCTGCTCGATGACACCACCTCGCCGGAAGCCGAGCAGCTGTGCGTGCGCCTGCAGGGGCTGTTCCATGAGCGCCAGAACTGGGCCGGGGTACAGGGGCTGAAAGTGACCTTCAGCGCCGGCCTGGTCCAGGCCCAGGCAGACGACCAACAGCCCTCCGACCTGTACCAGCGTGCCGACCATGCGCTGTACCAGGCCAAGAACAGCGGTCGCGATGTGACCTGCGTGGAATGAGCCGGGTGGGCGCGCGCTGACGCCTGCCGGTTGCAATGAAAAAAGCAGGCCGGTGGCCTGTTTTTTTCATTGTTGTGTTGTCGGGTAGGGAATCAGCCGGCGCTGTGGTGCGGCCACTGGTTGGCGATGTGGCAGAACAGTTCGGCGGTCTTTTCGGTGTCATACACCGCGCTGTGGGCGCAGCTGGCATCCCATTCGATGCCGGCGGCGGCCACCGAGCGGGCAAGCACGGTCTGGCCGAAGGCCACCCCGGCCAGGGTCACGGTGTCAAACACACTGAAGGGGTGGAACGGGTTGCGCTTGTGGCCACTGCGCGCCACCGCCGCATTGACGAAGCCCAGGTCGAAGTGGGCGTTGTGGCCGACCAGGATCGCGCGCTGGCAGTTGTGCTTTTTCAGTGCCGCCCGGATCGGGGCGAACACATGTTCCAGCGCGTCCTTTTCCGGTTTGGCCAGGCGGAACGGATGGTCCAGACGGATGCCGGTGACCTCAAGTGACTTGGGATCAATCTCGGTGCCTTCGGCCGGCACCACATGGGCCGCATGCACGCTGCCGGGCACCAGCAGGCCGTTGTCATCGATTTCCAGCGGGATGGCGGCAATTTCCAGCAGGGCGTGGCGGGAAGCTTCAAAACCGCCGGTTTCCACATCGACAACCACCGGCAGGTAGCCACGGAAGCGGCGCGACATGGGCACGATCGACGGCGAGCCGGGCGTGCAATCAGTGGGGATATCCATGCCCATAGCCTAACAGAGCAGACGCTTTGCCAAACGCGGGGAACAGCCGGGGCCAGCCTCAAGCCGGCCCCGGCAGGTTGGCGCCAGACTCAGCTGCCGCTGGTGCGGTCGGCCTTCTCGCGTGCCGGCAGCGGGGCATCGCCGTGCACCAGGAACCACAGGTTCTCGGCGATGTTGGTGGCATGGTCGCCCACGCGCTCCAGGTTCTTGGCCATGAACAGCAGGTGGGTGCAGGCGGTGATGTTGCGTGCATCCTCCATCATGTAGGTCAGCAGCTCGCGGAACAGCGCGGTGTACTGCGCATCCAGCCGGGCATCGTCCTCGCGCATGGCCAGGGCGGCCTGCACATCGCGGGTTTCGTAGGCCTCCACGGCCCGCAGCACCTGCTGCGCTGCAAGCTTGCCGACTGCGCGCAGGCCGGCGATCTGCGGCGCGCTGGGCTGGTTGGCCGGCGGCATCTGTGCCAGTACCCGCGAGCGCTTGGCCACGTTGGCGGCATGGTCGCCGATACGCTCGATCTCGGCCGGCACACGCACCCCGACCAGGATCTCGCGCAGGTCACGGGCCAGCGGCCCGCGCAGGGCCAGGCGCATCACGTCATGGGCGATGGACTGCTCCAGGGCGTCGATTTCCACGTCATTGGCGATGATGCGCTCGGCCGCGGCCGGGTCGAAGCGTTCGATCACGTCCATGGCCGATTCCAGCTGGGCCACGGCCATGCGGCCCATGCGGGAGATTTCGGCGGTCAGGCGCTGCAGCTCCTCATCGAAGCTCTTGACGATATGGTCGTTGGGCTGGGTCATGGCGTGCTCGTTGTAGGTAGGCGGGAGTGCAGGGCATCACGCTCGAAAGTAGGTGTCGCCATCCATGGCGCTGAATGACAGGGGCCGCTGGGGCCGGCCCGGCCATCCGTGGCCGGGCGTTCGACAGGCCGCGCGGCATTGCCGCGCAGCGGCCTGTCTCACCCAAAGCGACCGGTGATGTAGTCCTCGGTCTGCTGCTTGGATGGCTGGGAGAAGATCACCTCGGTGCGGTCGTGCTCGATCAAATCGCCCAGGTACATGAAGGCGGTGAAGTCGGACACGCGCGCGGCCTGCTGCATGTTGTGGGTGACGATGACAATGGTGTAGTCCTTCTTCAGCTCCTCCACCAGTTGTTCGATGCGGCTGGTGGAGATCGGATCCAGCGCCGAGGTCGGCTCGTCCAGCAGCAGCACATCCGGCTTCAGGGCCACCGCGCGGGCGATGCACAGGCGCTGCTGCTGGCCGCCGGACAGGCCCAGCGCGCTCTGCCCCAGCTTGTCCTTGACCTCGTCCCACAGTGCGCCCTGGCGCAGGGCCTGTTCGACCCGCTCGGCCATCTCGCCCTTGGACAGCTTTTCATGGTGGCGGATGGCATAGGCCACGTTCTCGAAGATGGTCATCGGGAACGGCACCGGCTTCTGGAACACCATGCCGACCTTGGAGCGCAGGCGGCTCATCGGGTACTTGGGCGACAGGATGTTCTCGCCATCCAGCAGCACCTGGCCGGTGGCTTCCAGCTTGGGGTACAGGTTGTAGATGCGGTTGAAGGTGCGCAGCAGGGTGGACTTGCCGCAACCGGAGGGGCCGATCAGCGCGGTGACGCGCTTTTCCGGCACTTCCAGCTGGATGTTCTTCAATGCATGGAACCCGTTGTAGTAGAAGTTCAGGTCACGCGCGGCCAGCTTGACCGGCGCATCCGGCAGCACGACGCCGTTGGTGGTCGGCACGTTGATACGCTGCATCGGCACACTGTGAGTGGTGGTGGTGTTCATGGTGGGCTCGGCAGAAAAATCAGTCATTGGAGATGCGGTTGCGCAGCAACAGGCCGCGGGCAGTCAGGCTGACCAGCAGGACGAACAGGGTCAGCACCAGGGCACCGGCCCAGGCCAGCACCTGCCAGGATTCATACGGGCTGCCGGCAAACTGGTTCATCACCACCGGCACCGAGGCCATCGGTGCGAACACGTCGCTGTTCCAGTACTGGTTGCCGAAGGCGGTGAACAGCAGCGGCGCGGTCTCGCCGGAGATGCGGGCCAGCGACAACAGGATGCCGGTGATGATGCCGGCGCTGGCGCTGCGGTAGAGCACCTGCACGGTCACTTTCCACTGCGGCACGCCCAGGGCCAGGGCGGCCTCGCGCATCTGCGTGGGCACCAGGCGCAGCATTTCATCGGTGGTGCGGATTACCACCGGCAGCACGATGAAGGCCAGCGCCAGCGCACCGGCAAAGGCGGAGAAACGGCCGCCGGTCTGCATCACGTACAGGGTGTAGACAAACAGGCCGAGCACGATGGACGGGGCCGAGAGCAGGATGTCATTGACAAAGCGCACCACGGTGCCGGTCTTGCGGGCATTGCCGTACTCGGCCAGCCACGTGCCGGCGAGCACACCCAGCGGGGTGCCCATGGCGATGGCCAGTGCGCACATCACCGCCGAACCGAAGAAGGCATTGGCCAGGCCGCCCTCGACCATCGGTGCCGGCGTGTTCTGGGTAAACAGCGCCCAGTTGATGCCCGGCAGGCCGCGGCTGATCAGGGTCCACAGGATCCAGCCGAGGAAGAACAGGCCGAACGCGGCGGTGGCCACGCCCATGGCGATGGCCAGGCCATTGGTCAGCTTGCGGCGCAGGTACAGGGTTGCGGTGGACATCAGTTGCCCTCCTTGCGGGCCAGGCGCATCAGCATCAGACGGGCGATGGCCAGCACCACGAAGGTGACGATGAACAGGACAAAGCCGAGCAGCAGCAGGGCCGAGCGGTAGGTCTCGGTGGCCTCGCCGAAATCATTGGCGATCAGCGCGGCGATGGTGGTGCCCGGCTCCAGCAGGGAGGGGGTCAGGCGCACCGAGTTGCCGATCACAAAGGCTACCGCCATGGTTTCCCCCAGGGCGCGGCCCAGGCCCAGGAACACACCACCGATCACGGCCGAGCGGGTGTAGGGCAGCACGATGTCCCAGGTCACTTCCCAGCGGGTGGAGCCCAGTGCGTAAGCCGACTCCTTCAGTCGGGTCGGTACGGTCAGGAACACCTCGCGCATCACCGAGGAAATGAAAGGGATGACCATGATCGCCAGCACGAAGCCGGCGGTGAGCATGCCGATGCCCAGCGGCGGGCCCTGGAACAGCTTGCCGATCAATGGCAGGGTGCCCAGGTGGTCATTCAGTACCGGGGTCACGTGCTCGGTCATTACCGGCACCAGCACGAACAGGCCCCACATGCCGTAGATGATCGAAGGGATGCCGGCCAGCAGTTCAACCGCGGTGCCGACCGGTCCACGCAGCCAGCGCGGTGCCACTTCGGTGAGGAAGAAGGCAATGCCGAAGGACACCGGCACGGCAATGACCATGGCGATCAGCGCGGTGACCAGGGTGCCGTAGATCGGTGCCAGTGCACCGAACTTGTTTTCCACCGGGTTCCAGTCGGCAGAGGTGAAAAAGCTCAGGCCCTGGCTGGCCAGCGCATGACGCCCGCCCCAGAGCATGGACAGCGCCGCACAGGCCAGGGCCACCAGGACCAGGCCAACAGTGGCCATCAGGGCCCAGCGGAACAGGCGGTCATTGCGTGCGTCACGGCGCTCGTTGGGCGTGGGCGCAGCGGTGAGGGTGGTGGAAGTCATCGGTCAATCAAGCCCGTTGTGTAATTGCGTGTGGAGGTGGCGCAAGGACGGTGCCCGCGTTGGACGCGGGCACCTGGGGGCTTACTTGGTGAACTCGCTTGCCCAGTAGGTTTCGATCTGGGCGACCAGCTCGGCCGGCAGGGGCACGTAGTGCAGTTCGTTGGCCTGGGCCTGGCCGTTGTGGAAGGCCCACTTGAAGAAATCCAGCGCGGCCTGGTTGCGGGCCGGATCCTTGGGCTGCTTGCTCATCAACATGAAGTTGGTGGCGGTGATCGGCCAGGAATTGGCCCCGGCCGCATTGGTGATGACCAGGTTGAAGTCGGCCGCATTGGCCCAGTCGGCGCTGGCCGCGGCGGCGGCGAAGGTTTCCGCGCTCGGCTGCACCCAGTTGCCGTCGGCATTGCGCATGGAGGCATAGGGCATGGCGTTCTGGGTGGCGTAGGCCAGCTCGACGTAGCCGATCGCGCCGGCGATCTGCTTCACATACGAGGCCACACCTTCGTTGCCCTTGCCACCGACACCGGCCGGCCACTGCACCGAGGTGCCCTCACCGACGCTGTCCTTCCAGCTGCTGCTGACCTTGGACAGGTAGTTGGTGAAGTTGTAGGTGGTGCCCGAACCGTCGGAGCGGTGGACCAGGGTGATCTTCTCGGCCGGCAGGCTCAGGCCCGGGTTCAGCGCGGCAATGGCCGCATCGTTCCAGCTGCTGACCTTGCCCAGGTAGATGTCCGCCAGCACCTCGCCGCTCAGGCGCAGCTGGCCCGGGGCCATGCCTTCCAGGTTGACCACCGGCACCACGCCGCCGATGGCCGAGGGGAACTGGCCCAGGTTGGCGGCAGCCAGCTCTTCCGGCGGCAGGGGCTTGTCGGAGGAACCGAAGTCCACGGTGCCGGCCTTGATCTGGGCGATGCCGCCGCCGGAGCCGATGGACTGGTAATTGACCTTGGCACCGGTGGCAGTGTTGTAGTCGGCCGACCACTTGGACACCAGCGGGAAGATGAAGGAGGCGCCGGCGCCGGAGACTTCGGTGCTGATGCGTTCGCTGCTGCCGGCTGCATCGCCGCTGGCCGGCTGGGAGGCGCCGCCGCAGGCCGACAGGCCCAGGGCGATGGCCAGGGAGAGGGCGGCAAGGCCGGTGGTACGCAGTTTCATGCTTGGCTCCATAGAGACGTTGGGTCCGGCCGGGCCGGGGTTGCGACTATGGAATGATGTTTTTGTTACAGCTTGATGACGCAGATGACAGGCTGTGGCCGGCCGATGAAAAAAACGCCGCGCAACGAGGGGTTGCGCGGCGTGGAGAGCTCAGTCTGGTTCAGTTTCAGTAGCTCAGGTTCTGGCTCCAGTAGGTCTGGATCTGGTCCACCAGCGGCTGCGGCAGCGGCACGTAGTCCAGCTGGCGTGCGGCCGCATCACCATTGGCATAGACCCAGCGCATGAAGGTCTGCGCGGCCCTGGCGCCGTCGGCCGAACGCGGCTGCTTGCGCATCAGGATGAAGTTGGTTGCGGTGATCGGCCAGGATTGCGCGCCCGGGGCATTGGTCATGACCAAGTGGAAGTCACGCGTGCTGGCCCAGTCGGCACTGGCGGCGGCCGCGGCAAAGCTGGCGTCGGAGGGCTGCACGAACTGGCCGGCGGCATTTTTCATCTGGGTGTGGGCCAGGCGGTTCTGCAGTGCATAGGACAGCTCCACATAGCCGATACCGCCGCGGATCTGCTTCACATAGGCGGCCACGCCCTCGTTGCCCTTGCCGCCGATGCCCACCGGCCAGCGCACCGTGGTGCCTTCGCCGACCTGGCTGCGCCAGGTGCTGTTGACCTTGGACAGGTAGTTGACGAAGTTGAAGGTGGTGCCCGAGCCATCGGAGCGGTGGACCACGCTGATGCGCAACGCCGGCAGGGCCAGGCCGGGATTGAGGGCGGCGATGGCTGGGTCATTCCAGTGGCTGATGCGCCCCAGGAAGATGTTGCCCAGGGTGGCACCATCGAGTTTCAGTGCGCCCGGCGCCACCCCGGGCACGTTGACCACCGGTACCACGCCGCCGATCACCGACGGGAACTGGACCAGGCCGGCGGCAGCCAGCTCGGCCGGCGGCAGCGGGGCATCGGATGAGCCGAAGTCCACGGTGCCGGCCTTGATCTGGGCGATGCCGCCGCCGGAGCCGATGGACTGGTAATTGACCCGCTTGCCGGTGGCGGTGTGGTAGTCGGCCGACCACTTGCTCATGACCGGGAAAATGAACGAGGCACCGGCACCGGTGACATCGTTGGCCAGGGCGCTGCCGGCAAGCGGGCAGCAGATCAACGCAAAGGCGGCAGCAAGGCGGCGGCTGACAGGGGTGGTCACGCAGGACTCCAGGAAGGACAGGGTGGGAAGTGCTGCGGACATTGCATGCCACGGCGATGACGGTGATGCGGCAGGCCGGTGACGGGTCGATGACAGGGTCGCAGGCGCTGCCCGGGGCAACAAAAAAGGCACGGCCCAGGGCCGTGCCTTGCGCAACACCGTGGGGTGCAGGCTTACCAGAACAACTGCAGGCGTGCCTGCACGCTGGATGGCTTGTCATCGACGAAGCCGCCGGCACTGCGGCTGTACTTGCTGCTGTCGGCCATGGCGTAGTTGAGCGAGGTGCGGAAGTTGGAGCGCCAGTACCAGTTCACCCCGACCGTCCACACATCCATCTTGCCGCCCAGTACGCCGTCCACCACCGGCACCACGGCGGCAGTGTCGACGCTGCCGTCGTTCAGATCGATGTGGTCAAAGCGCGCCGCCAGCTGCCACTGGCCACTGGCCGGCTCGCTGGGCAGGCCGGTGCTGGGCACGCCGCCCTTGTAGCCCCAGCTTTCGCCGGTGAGGTTCCACACGCCGCTGAGGTAATAGCCGCTGCTGCTGTAATCGCCATGGTCGTAACGCTTGACCGAGGCATCAAAGTACTCGGCCTGCAGCTTCAGCGGGCCGCGCAGGTACATCAGTTCGGCGCCGATGGTGCGGATGCGGTCGGTGTCACGCAGCTCGCCGCTGTCCACCAGGCGCACCGTGGCCAGGTCGGCATTGGGGCGGGCGCGCAGGCGCAGGGTATCGGCGTCGGTGTCGTAATCGGCCCAGTTCAGACCCAAATGCAGCACCTGGTCGGTTTCCATCAGCGGGGCGAAGGTGCCACGCAGGGCATAGCCACTGCCATGGGCCAGGTTGCGGGTCAGTTCGCGGCCGAAGGCCGAGGCGGTGACCGACCAGTTGGCATCGCCCACGGCGTAGGCCGCACCGAGGCGGCGGCCCAGCGCAAAGGTGTTGGTGACGGTGGCCTTGGAGATGAAGTCGTTGTTCTTGGTGCTGGACAACTCTTCCAGCGAGTTGGGCTGCTTGAACTGGCCTGCCTGCAGGTAGGTGTTGCCATTGCCGCCGAACTTGTAGCGCACATTGGTGTCCAGGAACTTGTCGGCCTTGGCGTCATAACCGACCACCCAGTCGAGGTTGCCCGGGCCCTTGCCCTTGAGGATCAGCTCGGCACGGCGCAGTTCGAATTCGGAATTGTTGCCGTTGTTGCCGCTGCCGTTGAGGTCGACCACATCGTTGTGGAACCAGTTGCCATCGGCCTGGATAAGGCCCTCGAAGGTGATTTCCGAGCCGGCGATGACATCAATGGCTACTTCGGCATGGGCTGCCGGAACATACAGCGCGGCCAGCAGGGCGGTGGTCAGTACGGTACGGGGCAGATGCATGAAGATGGCCTTGCAGGCGGTTTGGTTGGGGGAAGGCTAGGGGCTGTGGATTGCACAAATGTGACAGTTGACGGCGACCGCTGACGCTGCCCGCACACCTGTAGCATGCCGGGCGACGATGACTGGCCGATTCAGGCACACTGTCACAATGAACAGTGATGCCCTGTCCGATGAATTCTGCCAGTGGCTGGTGGCCACGGCGCAATCCGGTGCCAGCCCGGAGCAATTGCTGACCCCCTTGCTACAGGCGGGCTGGGAGCAGGATCGTGCCAGTGCTGCGGTCGATGCCGCGTTGCGACGCTACGTGGCCGAGCACGCGCGGCGCAACGACCTGCCGTTGCCGGTGTCCGTGCCGTCGCCGTTCGCCCTCAATGGCAGTTCGCAGATCAGCGTTGATGGCCAGGCCATCCACGTGCTGGGCAGCAGCCTGTACCCGCGGGTGGTGCTGCTGGGCAATGTACTCAGCCCGCACGAATGCGCCGAACTGATCGACACCGCGCGCGGCCGGCTCAAGCGTTCGGCCACCTTCAATGCCACCACCGGGCAGAACGAGGCGCACCAGTCACGTACCAGTGACGGCACCTACCTGCCCACCGCCTGCACTCCCTTGGTGGCCCGCATCGAGCAGCGCATTGCCGAGCTGGCCGGCTGGCCGCTGGAGCATGCCGAGCCGCTGCAGGTGCTGCACTACGGCCCGGGTGCCGAATACAAGCCGCATTACGATTACTTCGACCCGGATGGCCCGGGGGCCGAGGCGGCGTTGCGCCATGGCGGCCAGCGCGTGGCCACCCTGGTGACCTACCTCAATACGCCATTGCGTGGCGGGGCCACCACCTTCCCCGATGCCGGCCTGGAGTTTGCCGCGGTGCAGGGCAATGCGGTGTTTTTCAGCTATGACCGCGCCCATCCCAGCACCAAGACCCTGCACGCCGGGGCACCGGTGATCGAAGGGGAAAAGTGGGTGCTCACGCGCTGGTTCCGCGAGCGCCGCTTCGGTTGAGCCGCGCGGCGTGGCTGAGGGTGGCAAGGGCCCGCGTCAGTCGACGCGGGTCTTTTCCTTGAAGCGGCAGATGTCGGCAATCACGCAGCCGGCGCATTCGGGCTTGCGAGCCTTGCACACATAGCGCCCGTGCAGGATCAACCAGTGGTGGGCATCGAGCAGGAATTCGGGTGGGATCACCTTGACCAGCCTGTCCTCGACCTCGCGCACGTTCTTGCCCGGGGCCAGACCCGTGCGGTTGGAGACGCGGAAGATGTGCGTGTCCACTGCCATGGCCGGCTGGCCGAAGGCGGTATTGAGCACCACGTTGGCGGTCTTGCGCCCGACCCCGGGCAGGGCTTCCAGTTCCTCGCGGGTCTGTGGCACCACGCTGTGGTGCTTTTCCACCAGGATCTTGCAGGCGGCAATCACGTTGGCGGCCTTGGCGTTGTACAGGCCGATGGTGTTGATGTACTGCTTCAAGCCGTCTTCGCCCAGGGCCAGGATTGCCTCGGGGGTGTTGGCCACCGGGAACAGGCGCCGGGTGGCCTTGTTCACGCCGACATCGGTGGCCTGGGCCGACAGCGCCACCGCCACCAGCAGCTCGAACGGGCTGCTGTATTCCAGCTCGGTCTTCGGCTTGGGGTTGAGCTCACGCAGGCGCGAGAACATCTCGCTGATCTGCGCCCGGGTCAGTTGCGAGGCCTTGCCGGCCGGCTTGCGTAGCGCCCCCATCAGTCTTGCCCCGGCTTGGCGGCGCGGGCCTTGGCCCGGGCCAGGATGGCGGCCACGCTGGAGGGCAGGGCGGCACTGGCGCCTGGGCTGGCCGGTGGCGGCGTGCGCCGGGCATCGCGTTCGGCGGCGATCCGGCGCAGGCGCACGGCGCGGTTGCGGTGGCGTTCGCGCGCGGCCAGGGCGGCCAGCAGGTGTTGGCGGGCGGCCTGCACCATGGCCTGCTGGTCAGGGTCATCGGCCGGATCGGGCGACCACTGCAGCAAGCCGGCCTCGATCGCCGCGTCCAGGTTGTCGGCGGCCAGCCAGGCGGCCAGTCGTGGGGTGGAAGCGTTGCTGCTCACTGGCCGGAAAACTCCGCCTGGCGGCGTTCCAGGAACGCGCTGGTGCCTTCGCGCATGTCGGCGGTGGCAAACATCAGGCCGAACTGGGTGCTTTCAAAAGCCAGACCCTGATCCAGTGCGCATTCGCCGCCCTCCAGCACGCAATCAAGGATGGCGCGCAGGGCCAGCGGCGCGGCCTTGGCCAGCTGGGTGGCCAGTTGCTCGACGCGGCTGTCCAGTTGGTCGGCGGCAACCACCTCATTGACGATGCCCAGGGCGTGGGCACGTGCGGCGCTGATAGGCGCACCCAGCAGGCACAGCTCCAGGGTGGCGGCGCGGCCGGCCAGGCGCAGCAGGCGCTGGCTGCCGCCAAAGCCCGGAATCAGGCCGAGGTTGATTTCCGGCTGGCCCAGCTTGGCGTTGTCGCTGGCAATGCGCAGGTGGCAGGCCATGGCCAGCTCCAGCCCGCCGCCCAGGGCAAACCCGTTGACCTTGGCAATCACCGGCTTGCCCAGTGCTTCGATGCGGCGCATCAGGCGCTGGCCGAGCAGGGAGAAATCACGCCCCTGGACCGGGGAGAGCTGGTTCATCTGGCTGATGTCGGCACCGGCGACGAAAGCCTTGCTGCCGGCACCGGTGAGCACCACCACCCGCACCTGGTCATTGCCGGCAGCGGCGGCAAAGGCCTCGTCCAGGGCCTGCAGGGTCTGCTGGTTCAGGGCATTGAGCTTGTCCGGGCGGTTGATGGTCAGGGTGCACACATGCGCGTTGACGGACTGGCTGACCAGGGGCAGATCCATGCAAAACTCCTTGCAGACGTTAAAAAAAAATAAAGCGGTGACGGTGTCGGGAACTTGTGTCGCCAATCACAGTCAAAACGGCGTTGCTGGCAGTGGCGGCAAGCCCGCACGCAAGGCTATGCTAGCGCGTCGCCTTGGGTTTATTGATTGCCTTGGTGTCATTCCTTTTGCGGAGAATAGTTGATGAAGTTGCGTTCCCTCGCCGTCGCCGTGGCGGCTCTGGCCCTGTCGGGCGCTGCCCTGGCGCAGGACACCACCTCCGAGAAGGGGCGTCTGAGCTATTACTTTGGCTATGACTACGGCAACAACCTCAATGAGCTGACCGCCCGCGGCGAGCAGCTGGACATCAACTCGGTGGTCAAGGGCCTGCAGGATGCCTTTGCCAAGCAGCAGCCGGCCATCACCGCCGAGCAGCTGCGCCCGGCCGTCGAAGCCTTCCAGCAGCGTGAGCGCGCGCGTGCCGAGCAGGCCCGTGCCGAGTACGAGAAGGTCGCCGCCGAAAACAAGACCCGTTCGGACAGCTTCCTGGCCGAGAACCGTGCCAAGTCCGGGGTGCAGACCCTGGCCGGCGGCGTGCAGTACCGGGTGATCGAAGCCGGTCGTGGCGCCAAGCCGACCACCGGCAGCACCGTGGCCCTGGAAGTGGCTGGTCCGTACCCGTTCGGCCAGCGCCCGAGCGAAGCCCGCCCGGCCCAGGTGGTTCCGGAAATCAAGATGGCCGATGTCGAGCTGCAGGCCATGCGCGATGTCCTGCTGCAGATGCCGGTGGGCTCGAAGTGGGAAATCACCCTGCCGTCGGACAAGGCCTATGGCGCTGATCCGCGCCTGCCGTTCCCGCCGAACGTGGCGGTGCAGTTCGAAGTCAAGCTGGTCAGCATCAAGTAAGCCAGTGTGATCCAGTGCAAGCGCCGGCCCCAGGCCGGCGTTTGCATAGGTGTGGTTGTCCCGAGTGTCGGGTGGGTGTCCGGTGAGTGAGCAAGCGGCGTACAGCCCGTGTATCGGGGTGTGTGAGTTCGGCCAGCAGGGCCATTGCCTTGGCTGTGGCCGTGATCTGGCCCAGATCGCGGCCTGGGGGGCATTGCCCCCGGAGCAGCAGCAGGCGGCGATGGCCGGTGCATTGCGCCAGAGCCGGCTGCAGCGCCAGCCCTGGCTGTCGGCACTGGACCAGTTGCCGGCCCTGGAACAGGTGTTGCACCGGCTGGACCGGGTGCCGCAGGGCATCGGCTGGAACCATGCCCAGCTGGCCGACCTGCTGCCGCCACGGCCGCCGGTGGAATCGGCGGTATTGGTCGGCCTGGTGCCACGCGCCCAGGGCACCCAGGTGCTGTTGACCCGGCGTACCGAAACCCTGCGCACCCATGGGGGCCAGGTGGGCTTTCCGGGCGGGCGGATCGAGCCGGAGGACCGTCATCCGGCCGCTGCCGCGCTGCGCGAGAGTCAGGAGGAAATCGGCCTGCTGCCGCAGCAGGCAGTGGCCCTGGGCTTCCTGGATCCGTTCATCACCATCACCAATTACCGGGTGCTGCCGCTGGTGGCGGTGGTGGACCCGGCCTTTGTCGCTGTGCCCAGCCCGGACGAGGTGGCCGAGGTGTTCGAAGTGCCGCTGGATTACCTGATGGACATGGGCAACCTGCAGGCCAAGACCCTGGATTGGGGCAGCAAGCGGCGCAGCGTGCTTGAGTACGACTGGCCCGGCCAACGCATCTGGGGGGCCACCGCGGCCATGCTGGCCAACCTGCACCAGCGCCTGCAACAGGCCTGAGCGCCAAGCTGCGCCGCGTTGCATGGCAGTGTTAACGTGGCCACCTGAGTTGACAGGGGGTGTCATGCGTACTTCGGCCGAGCCGGTGCTGATCGATGTGGCCACACTGCAGGCCTGGCAGGCCGATGGGCGGCCGTTGTGTGTGCTCGATGCACGCTGTGACCCGGTCAACGGCAGCGCCCCGGGCAGTGGCCGCCAGGCCTGGCAGCAGGGGCACATTGCCGGTGCACAGCATGCCGACCTTGACACCCAGCTTAGCGACCACCGTATCCAGGGCCAGGGCCGGCATCCGCTGCCCACGCAGGCGGCATTCAACCACCAGATCGGGCAGTGGGGTATCAGCCCGCAAACCCGGGTGGTGGCTTACGATGCGGCCGATGGCAGCCTGGCCGCCGCCCGGCTGTGGTGGCTGCTGCGCCTGCATGGCCACCGTCAGGTGGTGGTTCTCGATGGCGGTCTTGCCGCCTGGACCCGGGCTGGGGCACAGCTCTGTACCGATGCCAGCGTGGTACCGGCGCAGGGTGACTATCCCGGTCGGCGTGACCCGGCGCAGCTGGTGCAGGCCGAACAGGTGCTGGCCGGTATCGGTCAGGCACCGGGCTGGCTGCTCGATGCCCGTGCACCGGAACGCTTTGCCGGCGAACAGGAGCCGATCGACCCGGTGGCCGGGCATGTGCCCGGTGCTCTGAACCTGCCGTACGCCCGTCTGGTGGCTGATGGCCGGCTGCTGCCGCCAGCACAGATCCGCGCGCAGGTGCAGCAGCTGCTGGGCCATACCGGGCTGGAAGGCACGGTGCTGATGTGTGGCTCGGGAGTGACGGCCTGCCACCTGCTGCTGGCGCTGGAACATGCCGGCCTGCCCGGGGCGCGGGTCTATCCGGGCTCGTGGAGCGGCTGGATTGCCGATTCCTTGCGCCCGGTCGCATCTGCTGCAGGCAGCTGAATGGACAATGCGAGCATGAGACCACGTCCGGTTGTTTCCTCGGCCTGGATGGCCGGCCTGTTGCCGTTGCTGCTTTCCGGCTGCCAGCCAGGCTCGCCGGTGGCCGGCCCGCTGGATGCCGATTACCTGCACGCCCTGCAGCAGTGGCGGCAGGCACGGGTGGTGGAGATGAAGCACGAGCCGGGGCGGCTGGGCTATGTCGCCTCGGGCCGCTTGCTGCCCGGGCGGTACCGGGTTGGCGGACAGCAGGCCGGGGAGGTGGACATCCGTCTGCCGGTACCGGCCGCCGAACTGGGCTGGCTGGAGCTGGATGCGGACAGCGCCCGCTTTGTCGACGCTGTCGACCAGCACGTCACTCCGATGACCCCTTCACGGTTCGACATCCAGCGTGGCACCCGGCTGGACGTGGATGACGGCCAGTTCTTCGTGGTGCGCACCGGGCCGTTGTGGGGCTGGCGTTTCAAGCGTGACCTGGCCGCACGCCAGCATGTGTTCTCCGGCTTTGACCATTACCCGGTTGATGCCCGTTGGCGCCTGCGGGCGCGCTGGAAGGCCTATGCCCAGCCGCAGTCACTGGTGGTGCTGACCACCATCGGTACCCCGCTGGAGTTTTCCGTGCTCGGCGAGGCCAGCTTCTGGATGCAGGGCCGGCAGCACCGGCTGCGGGCGGTGTTGCTGCCGGAGGGGGATGAAATGATGTTCATGTTCATCGACGACACCTGCGGGCGGGGCTCGCACGGCAGTGGCCGCAACCTGGTCACCGCGATCCCGGCTGCCGGCCAGGGATGGATCGAACTGGATTTCAACCGTGCCGAGAACCCGGCCTGTGCGCTGACCCCGCACCTGGTGTGCCCGCTGGCGCCGCCGGAAGGGCGGCTGGAGCTGGCGGTGGAGGCTGGCGAACAGATCTGGCAGGAAGGCTGAGGCCTGCTCAGCCAGCCTGCTGTCGCGGTGGCTGCAGGCGCTGCAGCGCGGTGTTGGCCAGCAGGTAGGCCCAGGGGAACTGCGGGCCGGGGTCGCGCTTGCGCGGCACCAGCAATTGCGGCGCATCGCTGGCCGGCACCTGTTCGCGGTCCAGGTCCTCATGGCCGGCGACCCAGCGCAGCTGGGGCAGCTGCTGGCCCAGGCTGTCCAGCAGCTGCAGCAGCACATCCAGCTGGGCCGAGGTGTAGGGCTCGTCCATTGCCTGGTGGCGTGAATCGAGCCAGTGCGGCCAGCGGCCGCGGTTGACCAGCTCGATGCCGACCGAGCGCGCGTTGTAGCCACGCACGTGGTGGGCAATGCGCTGCAGGGGCACGTACTGCTCCACCCGGCCGTCGCGGTCGATGTAGAAGTGGCCGCTGTTGCCGGTGCCGCTGGCATACAGCACGCGCTCACCGTAATGACGGGCGCTGTCCATGTCCGGCAGCTCGGTGCAGTGGATCACCACCAGGTCCACTGCCGACGGCGGGCGCGGGTCCAGAAGATCGCAGTAGCCGAGCCAGTGGGGCCGGGCGAGGGGCAGGGCAGAGTCCATGGCCGGCGATGCTAGCATTGCCTGCCCCCCTGTACGCCAATGAGGTAACCCATGTCCCGCGGTCACTGCATCCTGTCCCACGGTTTTGAAAGCGGTCCGGATGCGGTCAAGGTGACGGCATTGGCCGAGGTGGCGCAGCGTCTGGGCTGGAGCTGCGAGCGCCCGGATTACACCGACCTGGACGCCCGTGGGCAGGTCAGCCAGGTCGGCGACGTGCCGGCGCGGCTGCAGCGTCTGCTCGAGCTGGCCCGGGCCCGCGCGGCCGAAGGCCCGCTGGTGCTGGCCGGTTCCAGCCTCGGGGCCTATGTGTCGGCCATTGCCAGCCTGCAGGTACCGGTACGCGGGCTGTTCCTGATGGTGCCGCCGCTGACCATGGGGCCGATGCCGGCGCTGGATGCCGCCGCGGTGCCCACCAGTGTGGTGCATGCCTGGGGCGATGAGCTGATTCCCGCCGCTGGGGTGATCGACTGGGCCGCGCAGCGTTCGGCCCGCCTGCTGGTGCTTGATGACGGCCACCGGTTGTCGGCCCATGTGGACACCTGCGCGCTGGCCTTCGGCGAGCTGCTCAGTTCGCTGTAATCACCCCGCGCTCAGCGGAGGGGTGGGTGGCTGCGGTTACACTGTGCGCCCCCGGCTGTCCTGGCCGGCGGCGACCGCGTCTGGCGCGGGCCGTTTTCCCCCGTTGTGGATGAGCTTCGTGAAATTCTTCGTATCCTGCGCCAAGGGCCTTGAGTACCTGCTGGCCGATGAGCTGTTGGCCCTGGGCCTGCCCCGTGCCACCGCCACCGTGGCCGGCGTCAATGCCGAAGGCACGATGAATGACGCCCAGCGGGTAGTGTTGTGGTCGCGCCTGGCCAGCCGGGTGCTGTGGCCGCTGCACAGCTTTGAATGCCCTGATGACACCGCCCTGTACCAGGGCGTGCTGGCCATCGACTGGGAAAACCAGACCACCGCCGAGCGCACCCTGTCGGTGGATGCACATGTCTCCGGCGAGCAGATCACCCACGCCCGCTTTGCCGCCCAGCGGGTCAAGGACGCGGTGGTGGACCGCATGCGTTCGCATGGTCTGGAACGGCCCAGCGTCAACGTCGAGCTGCCGGACGTGCGCATCAACCTGAGCCTGCGCAAGGGCATTGCCACCGTTTCCATCGACCTGGGCGGTGGCCCGCTGCACCGTCGCGGCTGGCGCATGGCCGCCCACGATGCCCCGTTGAAGGAAAACCTGGCCGCCGCGCTGTTGATCCGCGCGCAGTGGACCAAGATCCACGCCGAAGGCGGTGCGCTGCTGGACCCGATGTGCGGTGGCGGCACGCTGCTGGTGGAAGGTGCGCTGATGGCCGCCGATGTGGCCCCGGGCCTGCACCGCCACGGCTCGATTCCGCCCAGCCGCTGGCTCGGCTTTGACCAGGCCGGCTGGAAGGCGATGTTTGCCGAGGCGCGTGCCCGTGAGGCGGTTGGCCGCGCTGCCCTGAAGCCGGTGATCTTCGGCAACGACATCGACCCGCGGGCCATTGCCTCGGCCCGGCAGAACGTGGAAGAAGCCGGGCTGTCGGACATCATCCAGTTCACCATTGGCGATGTGGCCCTGATCGCCGCACCGGAACAGGCGCGTGGCTGCGTGGTCTGCAACCCGCCGTATGACGAGCGTCTGGCCGCCGACGAAGCGCTGTACCGCGACCTGGGCGATGCCCTGAAGCGCGCGGTGCCGGGATGGCGTGCCTCGATCCTGTGCGGCACCGACGAGCTGGGCTTTGCCACCGGCCTGCGTGCACGCAAGACCTACCAGTTGTTCAATGGCGCACTGGAGTGCACCCAGCTGGTGTGCGACCCGGTCAAGCAGCCCGAGCGTGAGCGCCCGGCCGGCGAGGCGCCGCGCGAGCTGAGCGAAGGCGCGCAGATGGTGGCCAACCGCCTGCGCAAGAACCTGCGCAAGTTCAAGCCCTGGCTGGCCCGCAGCAAGGTCACCTGCTACCGCGTCTACGATGCCGACCTGCCCGAATACGCCGCGGCCATCGACGTCTATACCGAAGCCGGGGCCAGTGGCCGGATCTGGCTGCACGTGCAGGAATACGCGGCCCCGGCGGCGATTCCCGAAGCCGACGTCAAGCGCCGCCGCAACGAGTTGCTGGCCGCTGCGCGCGAGGTGTTCGGGCTGGAGCATGACCGCGTGGCGCTGAAGACCCGCGAGCGCGGCAAGGGTGGCAGCAAGTACGGCCGGATGGAAAAGCGCGAGCAGTTCCTCAAGGTGGTCGAGCACGGCGCGCTGCTGCAGGTGAACCTGTTCGATTACCTGGACACCGGCCTGTTCCTGGACCACCGCCCGCTGCGTGGGCAGATGGCCCGCGAGGCCGAGGGCCGGCGTTTCCTCAACCTGTTCTGTTACACCGGCGTGGCCAGTGTGCAGGCGGCGGTGGCCGGTGCGCTGTCCACCACCAGCGTGGACCTGTCGGCCACCTACCTGGAGTGGTGTGCCGACAACATGGCCCTCAACGGCCTGGGTGGGCGCGAGCATCGTCTGGTGCAGGCCGATGCGCTGCGCTGGCTGGAAGCGGAGACCTGGCAGTACGACGTCATCTTCTGCGACCCGCCGACCTTCTCCAACTCGGCCCGCGCCGAGGACTTCGATGTGCAGCGCGAACATGTGCGCCTGTTGATGGCCGCCGTACAGCGCCTGGCCCCGGGCGGGGTGCTGTATTTCTCCAACAACTTCCGCCGCTTCAAGCTGGACGAGCAGGCCATTGCCGAATTCGCCCACTGCGAGGAAATTTCCCCGCGCACCATCGATCCGGATTTCCAGCGCAATGCGCGCATCCACCGGGCCTGGCGTTTGACCGCGCTGCAAGGCTGAGCGGCCACGCCGCAGGTCGCCAGCAGCAACAAGGCCCGCGCAAGCGGGCCTTGTTGTGTCTGGCTGTGCCGGTCGTCAGGGCCTTCAGTGCGGGCGTTTGCCGGGCGCGAACACCAGGGCCGGGCCGGCGAGGATGGCGCACATGCCCAGCACGGCCAGAGCGGGCAGGGTGTTGCCCAGGACCAGGTAATCCAGCACCACGGTCACCACCGGCACCAGATAGAACAGGCTGGTGACATTGACCAGGTTGCCGCCGCTGATCAGGCGATACAGCAGCAGCTGCGCAGCCACTGAAATGACCAGGCCCAGGTAGAGCAGGGCAATGATCAGGCCGGTATTGATCTGCACCTGCCAGGGGTGCCGGGGCAGCAGGCACAGGTAGGCGGCCAGGGTGACCAGATATTGCAGCGGCAGCACCTGGCTGGTGGTTGCGCGATGGATTTCTGCATCAGCGCGCCGAAGGTCATGCACAGCAGGGCGGCCGCGGTGAACAGCAGGCCGGCCATCGACAGCTCGGCCTGCAGCAGGCTCTGCCACACCACCAGGGTCAATCCGCACAGCGACAACAGCTGGCCGAGCAGGCGGACTGCGGAAAAGCGGCGCTCGGTCAGCAACAGGGTCAGGATCGGCTGGATGCCCAGCAGGGTAGCCAGCAGCCCCGGCGTGATGCCATGGGCCATGGCCTGGAAATAGAACACCGAATAGCCGGCAATCAGCACCAGACCGGTGGCGGCCACGCGCCAGCGGGTGCCGGGTTGCGGCAGCCAGCGCCGGGCCGACAGGCCGATCAGCAGCAGGGCGCCCAGGGCCAGGCCATAGCGCAGGATCAGCACCGCCAGCACCGAACTGTGGTCCAGTGCCCAGCGGGTAAAGATGGCCGCACTGCCCCAGAGCAGCACAAAGCTGCCTATCGCGGCGGTGGATTTCACGGAGGCAGGATTGAGTGGCATGAGGGTAGGGTGGAGCGGACAGTCCTGTGTGTCGGCTGCCTGTCATGAATACGGGGGCTTGGAGCATAGCGAGCGGAGAGCCTGGGCCGGCAAACCGTCCAGGAAGGTCATGGGGGTATTGGCGAGCGGTTGCTGCCGGCTCTTGGCGCGATACCAATACGCCAAGACCGGCAGGCAGTAGATCCATGCAGAGGGCTCAACCCATTACCGGTGCCCGGCCGCGATCGTGCTGCTGTATTTCCGATTGCTGTTCAATCTGCCGCTGCAGCTCGCGTTGCTGGGCATCCAGGCTGGCGACTTGGTAATGCTCCATCGACTGCTCCAGTGGTGTTTGTACGGCCTGCGTACAGGACATGGACAACCGCAGATGGGCGGGGTCGTGCAGTTGGCCCTGCACCAGGAAGACGTTGGGCTCGGCCTGGCCATTGCCCGGTGTATTGCCAAGCGCCACATGATCCACACGCGACAGGTCATTCTGCTTGGCCAGTACGAACAGGCTGGCGGTCATGCGTTCACTGATGGCATCAAAGCTACGTCCGTGTGCGTTGTCCATGGCCCAGACCCCCTGACGGATTTGCTCGTAGAGCGGGTAATCCTCATGGCCGGGTTGTGGTGGCCAGTGTATCGGTGGCTTGTGTTCGTGTGTGTCGCGCGCCTGCTCGGGCACCACCTCGGCGGGGTGGCCGTCGTGCGTGACCGGTGCCACAGGGCTGGCAGCATGCTCCTGTCGCGCACTGGCAAGCTGCTGTGCGTCGGCGTCGGCAGGCTGATGCCGGGGTTGCAGTGGCGGGCTGTCAGATGACTGATGCGGTGATTGCAACGGTTGAGCGTCGGCAGACTGCGACTGCAACTTGGCCACGTCCTCCATGGTGGTGGTGGCGGTGAGCACCATGCGGTTTCCTTGCGCACTCTCGAAAGTGGCAATGGCACTGTCGGCGTTGATGCGGCGGGTGCGTGGATCCGGCATCAGCTCAAGGCTGATACTGGTGGGTTTTTCCGTTGCGGGCAGGTTGTGCTGTATGGCAGCGGCAGTGGCGGACAGCTGTTCCTCGCTGCGCTCTATGCCGTGTTTTGCGTACAGGCTCTCCACTAGTCCGCGGATGCCCTCAGGCCGGATTTGTACAGTTTCCCGTATCTGCCCGGCCATCTGGTCGAGCTGCTGGATGCCGGCATTCTGGCTGCGCCAGGTGATTTCCAGCTCGTCACTGAGGTTGCGGTTGGCCTGCCGGTCGAACAAGAGGCCATCGCTAAGCCACTGCCCGTCATCCTGCCGGGTGTAGGCCTTGCCGTCGCTGGCCAGCAAGGTGTCGGCGCTGCGTTTTGCATCGATGATGGCTGACGGAATGGAGGGGTTGTCAGCATCGCCAAAGTCACTCCAACGGCCGTGCGCGTGGGCAACCATGTAGCGGGCAGCGAGTGCGGCCTTGGTGTTGGCGGCGTTCTGGGCAATCAGCGTGCGCGATTGTTCGTCCAGTGCTGCTTGCTGCTCGCGCTGCACGGGCTCCCTATGGGAAATCTCCGTCCGTCCATCCATCCGCTGCGTGATCTCCAGCTCCCATTGACCCGATGCCTTGTCGCGTACGAAGTCGCGTTTGGTTTCGAACGCAGCACGCGGTGGTGTCTCCAGGTGGCTGGCATCAATGCGCCAGGGGTCCTTGGCGGGTGGCAGGTTTGCCAGGCCCAGCTCATAGGCGGCGTTGGCTGATTTCCAGTCCATATAGCGCGCCTGGGTGCCGCTGGCGACTTGGTCTGTGCGGAAGGTGACATCTTCACCCAGGGCAGTCTGCACCGGGCGCACCTCCATACCCGTGCCCAGGTCGCCGCTCTGCACTTGCTGCTGATGTGCACTGCGTAGCCAGCGGCCTTGCGGGTCTGCTGGGTTGCGCATCCAGGTGGTGCCTGCCTGGTCGGTCTGGAGGTAGACCCGTTCGAAGTCCTTTTGTTCAGCCCATTTTTCGCCCGCGTAGGCGCCAGCCACACCGCCGCCAACACTGGCCAGAATGGCACCCGGGCCAGACCAGGAGCCTGTCACAAAGCCGACACCGGCACCTGCGGCGAATCCTCCTAGTGCGCCACCCAGGTTGCGTCCAACGAAATGGACTGCCGTTGAATCCGCGCCTGCCGTGTTGCCTTGGGATCGCAGTTCAACCCACTTGTGGCCAGTCGTGGCGAACTCATGCGCCAACGCTGCCACGCCGGCGATGTTCATGGCTTTCATGGCGGGACTCATGCCGCTTGGTATGCCCTCGGCCGCTGCGCTGCCAGGAGGTCCACGCTGTGCCCCGGGCTGTGTGGCTGGGTGGGTATGTGGCTCGGGTAGGTCAAGGAACAGGCGCTGCCCGGGGCCCAGCGTCGTGCGTGCTGCGACCCATTCGGCGCGGGTGGCGGACATTTCCG
>JBJEWP010000105.1:0-8020 GCA_051885115.1 Stenotrophomonas sp.
GGTCTGCTTGGCGCGCTTCTTGGCGGACTTGATATTGGCCACGGTGGTGGTTTCCTGAAAAATCGGTGTAGTGGGAACAGCAAGCACGCTAGTATGATCACCTCCGAACTTTACGTCAAGTTGACTTGTCAAGGGGGCGCCATTGAGCGCACGGCTGTTGCGCTCGACTGCGGTCTTCAGCGCCATGACTTTTCTCTCGCGCATCAGTGGCTTGCTGCGAGATCTGATCTACGCCCAGGTGTTTGGCGCCAGTGCGGCAATGGATGCTTTCGTCGCCGTGTTCAGGATTCCGAATTTCCTGCGCCGGCTGTCGGCTGAAGGCTCCTTCTCGATGGCCTTCGTGCCGGTGCTGGCCCAGTACAAGGCCGATGGTGACCAGGCGGCGGTCAAGGCCCTGGTGGACCGGGTGGCCGGCGCCCTGATCGGTGCCCTGCTGGTGATCACGGCCGCGGCCATTGCGCTGGCGCCGTGGTTGATCAGTGTGGTGGCGCCGGGATTCGTGCCGGGCAGCGAGCAGTGGCAACTGGCGGTGGACATGCTGCGCATCACCTTCCCGTATGCGCTGTTCATCTCGCTGGCGGCGATGGTTGGCGGCATCCTCAACAGTTACGGACGGTTTGCGATTCCGGCGCTGTCGCCGATCCTGCTCAATGTGTCGATGATCGTGGCCGCCCTGTGGGGCGCACCGTTGGCGCAGCGCTTCGGGGTGGAGCCGGTGTTTGCCCTGGCCTGGGGCGTGTTTGCCGCCGGTATCGGCCAGCTGCTGTTCCAGCTGCCGTCGCTGGCGCGGCTGGGCCTGCTGCCGCGTCCGCGCTGGGACCTGGCCCACGCCGGGGTGCGCCGGATCGGCAAGCTGATGGTGCCGACCCTGTTCGGTGCCTCGGTGGCCCAGTTCAACCTGCTGTTCAACACCTTTGCCGCCTCGCTGCTGGTCGGCGGCTCGATGACCTGGCTGTACTACTCCGACCGCCTGCTGGAATTCCCGCTGGGCATGTTCGGGGTGGCGATCGGCACGGTGATCCTGCCGCACCTGTCCTCGCGGGTGGCTGCCAAGGACCCGGCCGGTTACTCGCGCGGGCTGGACTGGGGCCTGCGCCTGTGCCTGCTGATCGGCATCCCGGCCGGCATCGGCCTGGTGCTGTGCGCCGAGGCGCTGCTGTTCACCCTGTTCCAGTACGGCAACTTCAGCCCCGCCGATGCGCGCATGAGCGCCTGGTCGCTGGTGGCCCAGGCGCTGGCGGTGCCAGCCTTCCTGCTGGTCAAGGTGCTGGCCCCGGCCTTCTTCTCGCGCCAGGACACCCGTACCCCGGTCAAGGCCGGCCTGGTGTCGGTACTGATCAATGCGCTGGCCACCCTGGGGCTGGTGGCCGGCCTGCTGTGGCTCACGCCGATCGGGCAGGCCGCGCTGGCCCAGGCCGGTGGCAGCATCACCGGTGCGCTCAAACTGCTGCCCGGTGCCCATGCGCTGCTGGCCCTGGCCATTGCCATTGCCGGCTGGGCCAACGCATTGCAGCTGGCCTGGTATCTGCGCCGGGCCGGGGTGTTCGCGCGCCAGCCGGGCTGGGGCAGGTTTGCCCTGCAGCTGGCCCTGGCCAGCGTGGCGATGGTGGCCATGCTGCTGTGGCTGCGCGGGCTGTGGCCGGATTTTGCGGTGTGGTCGTGGGCGCAGCGTGGCTGGCGACTGGCGGCGATGGTGGCCGCCGGTGCGACCTGCTACGGCGTGGTGCTGCTGCTGTGCGGCTACCGGCCACGCGAGCTGCGTGCCCGGTGAGGCCGCAGCCAGCCGGGCCCGGCTATACTTTCCCATCCCCCGTTGCGTGCCCGGCCTCTGCCGGGTGTATCAGGTATCCATGATCAAACTGTTCCGAGACCTCCAAGGTGACGTGCTGTTTCCGGCCGGCAGCGTGGTGTGCATTGGTGCGTTTGACGGGGTCCACCGCGGCCATCGGGCCTTGCTGCAGCACACCGCGCAACGTGCGGCTGCGCTGGGCGTGCCGGCGGTGGCGGTGTCCTTCGAGCCGCTGCCGCGCGAGTTCTTCGGCCAGGGCAACCCGCCGCCACGACTGAGCCTGGCCCGCAACAAGGTCGAGGCGTTTGCCGCCGAGGGCATGCAGGGCGCTGGCTTGCTGGCCTTCAATGCGGCCATGGCGGCCACCCCGGCCGAGGACTTCGTGCGCCAGTTGCTGGTCGGCCGGTTGCAGGCACGCGAGGTCTGGATTGGCCCGGAGTTCAGTTTCGGCCACAAGCGCGGCGGCAACCTTGCCCTGCTGCAGGCCATGGGCGCCCAGCTGGGCTTTGCTGCCGGACAGATCGACACCGTGCACGTACACGGCGAGCGGGTGTCCAGCACGCGCATCCGACAGCACCTGCTGGCCGGCGAGTTCGAGCGTGCCGCCGACCTGCTGGGTCGGCCGTATGCCATTGCCGGGCGGGTGGTGCGGGGCCAGCAGCTGGGGCGCACGCTGGGCTTTCCGACCGCCAACCTGCGCTTTGCGCGGACCCCGGCGCTGTCGGGGATCTATGCCACCTGGGTCCATGGGGTGTATGAAACCCCGTGGCCGTCGGTGTCCAGCTTCGGTACCCGCCCCACCGTGAACGGGGTGCTGCCATTGCTTGAGGCCCACCTGTTCGACTTCCATGGCGACCTCTACGGCCGCCGGATCGAGGTTGAATTCGTCGCCAAGTTGCGCGACGAGGAAAAATTTGATGGTCTGCCGGCCTTGACCGAGCAGATGCACCGTGACGCCGCCCAGGCCCGTCACATCCTTTCAGAACACAGACTGCGAGCCACCGCGTGAGCCAGGACTACAAAGCCACCCTCAACCTGCCGGCAACCGATTTCCCGATGCGCGGCGACCTGCCCAAGCGCGAGCCGGGGACGCTGGAACGCTGGGAAGAGCAGGGCCTGTATGCCCAGCTGCGTGCCAATGCTGCCGGCCGCGACCTGTTCGTGCTGCACGACGGCCCGCCGTACGCCAACGGCCAGATCCACCTCGGCCATGCGGTGAACAAGATCCTCAAGGACATCATCGTCAAGTCGCGCTACCTGGCTGGCTTCGATGCGCCCTACGTGCCGGGCTGGGACTGCCACGGCCTGCCGATCGAAATTGCGGTGGAGAAGAAGTGGGGCAAGGTCGGCACCAAGCTCAACGCACGTCAGTTCCGCCAGAAGTGCCGTGAGTACGCGGCCGAGCAGATCGACATCCAGCGCCGCGATTTCAAGCGCCTGGGTGTGACCGGCGACTGGGACAACCCGTACAAGACCCTGGATTTCGGCTTCGAGGCCAGTGAAATCCGCGCCCTGGCCAAGATCGTGGCCAACGGCCACCTGGTGCGCGGTGCCAAGCCGGTGCACTGGTGCTTTGATTGTGGCTCGGCCCTGGCCGAAGCCGAGATCGAGTACCAGGACAAGGTTTCCCCTGCCATCGACGTGGCTTATCCGGCCCGTGATGCCGCCGCCATGGCTGCCAGCTTTGGTGTGCAGCTGCCGGCTGGCGTGGAGGTGGCGGTGCCGATCTGGACCACCACCCCGTGGACCCTGCCGGCCTCGCTGGCCGTGTCCCTGGGTGCCGAAATTGAATACGTGCTGGTCGAAGGCCCGGCCCGCAACGGCAAGCCGCGCTGGCTGGTGGTGGCTGCCAAGCTGGCCGAGAAGTCGCTGGCCCGCTACGGCATTGCCGAGGCGGTGATCCATGGCCGGGCCACTGGCGCGGCGCTGGAAAACCAGCTGCTGGCCCACCCGTTCTATGACGACCGTGACCTGCCGTTGCTCAATGGTGAGCACGTTTCCGATGAAGACGGTACCGGCGCGGTGCACACCGCCCCCGGCCATGGCCAGGAAGACTTCGCGGTCAGCCAGCAGTACGGGGTGATGGACAACTACAACGCCGGCCAGGTCAACCCGGTCGATGGCCGTGGCGTGTACCTGGAATCCACCCCGGACGCCGATGGCCTGGCGCTGGCCGGCCAGCACATCTGGAAGACCCAGGACGCCATCGTGGAGGTGCTCAGCGCCCGCGGCGTGCTGCTGGCCCACAGCAAGATGGAACACAGCTACCCGCACTGCTGGCGTCACAAGACCCCGGTGGTGTTCCGTGCCACCCCGCAATGGTTCATCTCGATGGACAAGGCCGGCCTGCGCAGCGATGCGATGAGCGCGATCGGCAAGGTCGGCTGGTTCCCGGCCTGGGGCCAGGCGCGTATCGGCGCGATGGTCGAAGGCCGCCCGGACTGGTGCATCAGCCGTCAGCGCACCTGGGGTGTGCCGATTGCGCTGTTCACCCACCGCCTGACCGGCCAGATCCACCCGCGCAGCGTCGAGCTGATGCAGCAGGTGGCCGACATCGTGCAGGTCGAGGGCATTGATGCCTGGTTCGACCTGGACGCGGCCAGCCTGCTGGGCGCCGAAGCGGCGGACTACGAAAAGGTCACCGACATCCTCGATGTCTGGTTCGATTCGGGCGTTACCCACGAAGGTGTGCTGCTGGAGCGTGGCTTCGGCAAGCCGGCCGACCTGTACCTGGAAGGCAGCGACCAGCACCGCGGCTGGTTCCAGTCCTCGCTGCTGACCGGCGTGGCCATCGACAAGCATGCCCCGTACAAGCAGTGCCTGACCCACGGTTTCACCGTGGACGAGAAGGGCCGCAAGATGTCCAAGTCGCTGGGCAACGGCATCGAGCCGCAGGACATCATGAAGACCCTGGGGGCGGACATCCTGCGCCTGTGGATCGCATCGGCCGACTACTCCAACGAGATGTCGCTGTCGCAGGAAATCCTCAAGCGCAATGCCGATGCCTACCGTCGCCTGCGCAACACCGCCCGTTTCCTGCTGGCCAACCTGGACGGTTTCGACCCGGCGGCCAACAGCGTGGCCCTGGAGGACATGGTTGCCCTGGACCGCTGGATCGTTCACCGCGCCTGGCAGGTGCAGGAGAAGATCAAGGCCGCCTATGACCGCTACGATTTCGCCGAGATCGTGCAGGCCCTGCTCAACTTCTGCTCGGTCGACCTGGGCTCGCTGTACCTGGACGTGACCAAGGACCGCCTGTACACCATGCAGGCCGACTCGGCTGGCCGGCGCAGTGCGCAGACCGCGATGTACCACGTGATCGAGGCCTTCGTGCGCTGGATCGCGCCGGTGCTGACCTTCACCTCCGACGAGCTGTGGGGCTACCTGCCGGGTGAGCGCAGCAAGCACGTGCTGTTCACCACCTGGTATGACGGCCTGCAGCCGCTGGCCGGGGACGCGGCCATTTCGGCCGCCGATTTCGACCAGCTGCTGGGCATGCGTGAGCAGGTGGCCAAGGTGCTCGAACCGATGCGCGCCAATGGCGTGATCGGTGCGGCGCTGGAGGCGGAAATCACCATTGCCGCCGATGCCGCCACCGCCGCCAGGCTGGCCCCGCTGGCCGATGAACTGCGCTTCCTGTTCATCAGCGGCGACGTGCAGGTGCGCCAGGCCACCACCGACGAGATCTTCGTCAGCGCCGAGCCGACCACCAAGGCCAAGTGCGTGCGTTGCTGGCACCACCGCGCCGATGTCGGCAGCAATGCCGAACACGCCGGGCTGTGCGGCCGCTGCGCCGACAACGTGGCCGGTGCGGGTGAAACCCGCCGGTGGTTCTGATGAGTGCCCGCCCGCGTCCCAACGCGCTGGTCTGGCTGCTGCTGTCGGTGGCGGTGATCGCCATCGACCAGTGGACCAAGGCCTGGGTGCTGTCCAGCCTGCCCGAGTACACCGCGGTGCCGGTGATCGAGGGCTTCTGGAACTGGTACCGTACCTACAACACCGGCGCGGCCTTCAGCTTCCTGGCCGGTGCCGGTGGCTGGCAGCTGTGGCTGTTCACCGGCCTGGCGATTGCCATCAGCGGCCTGCTGGCGTGGTGGCTGTACCAGATGCCGCGCGCCAACTGGAAGGGCGCGCTGCCGTATGCGCTGGTGATCGGCGGGGCGATCGGCAATGTGATCGATCGGCAGCTGCACGGGCACGTGGTGGATTTCATCCAGTGGCACGTGGGCAGCTACTACTGGCCCTCGTTCAACATCGCCGACTGCGCCATTGTTGCTGGCGCGATCGGAATCTTCGTGTTCGGGCTGTTTGACGGCAAGGACAAGGCAAAGGCGGCCGGTTGACCCGGCTGCGATCCAGTGAGAGATGACCATGCAGGTATTGCTGGCTAATCCGCGCGGTTTCTGCGCCGGTGTCGACCGCGCCATCGAGATCGTCAAGCGTGCGATCGAGACGCTGGGCGCGCCGATCTACGTGCGCCATGAAGTGGTGCACAACCGCTTCGTGGTTGACGACCTGAAGGCGCGTGGGGCGATCTTTGTCGAGGAGCTGGACGAAGTGCCGGACGGCAATACGGTGATCTTCTCTGCCCATGGCGTGTCCAAGGCGGTGCGCGCCGAGGCCGACCGCCGTGGCCTGAAGGTGTTCGATGCCACCTGCCCGCTGGTGACCAAGGTCCATTTCGAGGTCAGCCGCCACTGCCGTCATGGCCGGGATGTGGTGCTGATCGGCCATGAGGGCCACCCGGAAGTGGAAGGCACCATGGGCCAGTGGAACCGTGAGGCCCATACCGGTGCGATCTATCTGGTCGAGGATGTGGCTGACGTGCTGGCCTTGAACCCGGGCCAGCCGGAGAACATCGCCTATACCACCCAGACCACGCTGTCGGTGGATGACACCCGCGCGGTGATCGATGCCCTGCGTGAGCGCTTCCCGGCCATCGACGGGCCGAAGAAGGACGACATCTGCTACGCCACCCAGAACCGCCAGGATGCGGTGCGTGAGCTGGCCAGACAGGCAGACCTGGTGCTGGTGGTGGGCTCGCCCAATTCCTCCAACTCCAACCGCCTGGCCGAGCTGGCCCAGCGTGAGGGGGTTGAGGCCTACCTGATCGACAACGCCGGCGAGATCAATGCGGCCTGGGTGCAAGGCAAGCAGTGCATCGGCGTGACTGCCGGTGCCTCGGCCCCGCAGGTGCTGGTGGATGGCGTGCTCGAGCGTCTGGCCCAGCTTGGTGCCACCACCCAGCGCGAGCTGGATGGCGAGCCGGAGACCATGGTGTTCGCCCTGCCCAAGGAGTTGCGCCTGCAGCTGGTTGGCTGACTGTTGCTGTTTCGCTGATCAGCAAAGGCCCGCGCAAGCGGGTCTTTGCGTTGCAGTGTCCGTCAGCAGCCGGCCTGCCGGCGGTGCCCGCTGCTGATGACATTCGATGCGCCGGTCCGGGGGCAGCCAGATCAGGGCGACGATGGCGCAGGACAGCTGTGCCAGATGCACCTGCACCAAGCTCAGGCCGATGCCGGCCAGGTAGAGCAGGGCAGGCGTCTTGCCTTTGCAGTTGCTGCCCGGCATCCGGCGCCGCGTCAAGTTCTGGCCATCAGCGGCGATGATGCATTGCTGCAGCAGCAAGAGCACATCGACAGAGGCCAGAAGTACCGGCCCTCAGGTTGCGGTGGGCAATGTCTCGGTGTGGTCCTCATCCATCCAGCGGTTGGCAAAGGGCGGCAGCGACAGCCAGAACAGCAGGTACAGGTTGGCCCAGAGCATGCTGCCGGTGACCCGTTTGCAGGCATGCAGCAGGTGGCGAGGGTTGCTCAGTAGATGCCCACATAAATGAAATCCGCCACATCGGCCAACAGGGTCGGGACCCGGCGGGTTCAAGGCCGCCAGGGTGGGGTCCTGCGGGACATCCATCTGCAACATCATGATGGTGATGATGATGGCCAGTACGCCATCACTGAATGCTTCCAGTCTGCCCTTGCCCATGACGTGGGCTTTCTTGCGGACGTGGGGGTGGCGCGCGCCGGTGACGGGCCATACCGGCCAGTGCAGGCGGGCCGGCGCCCATATGGCGGCGTCCTTGTCGTTCCGCTGCAGCCTGCCGGTGGCGGTGTGCGGATTGACCATTGCCCGCGTGTTCACGTAAAATTGGCGGCCACGCCGGAGTAGCTCAGTTGGTAGAGCGGCGCATTCGTAATGCGTAGGTCGCAGGTTCGATTCCTGTTTCCGGCACCA
>JBJEWP010000106.1:0-7985 GCA_051885115.1 Stenotrophomonas sp.
CCGCGCCTGCATGTGTTCCTGTCCACCAGCCCGCTGCACCGCGAGCACAAGCTGCGCATGACCAAGGAGCAGATCCTGGAGTCGGTGCACAAGCATGTCAGCCTGGCCCGTGGCTATATCGATGACATCGAGTTTTCGGCCGAGGACGCCACCCGTACCGAGCTGGATTTCCTCACCGACGTATCGCAGGTGGCCATCGCCGCCGGCGCCACCACCATCAACCTGCCCGACACCGTGGGTTTCACCACCCCGGAAGAGATCCGCAACATGTTCGCCCACGTCATCGGCCATGCCGCCGGTGCGGACAAGGTGATCTTCTCGGCCCACTGCCACAACGACCTGGGACTGGCCGTGGCCAACTCGCTGGCCGCCATTGAAGGCGGTGCGCGCCAGGTGGAAGGCTCGATCAACGGTATCGGCGAGCGTGCCGGCAACTGCGCGATCGAGGAAATCGTGATGGCGCTGAAGGTGCGCAACGCCTTCTACAACCTGGACACCGGCATCGACACCCGTCGCATCGTGGCTGCCTCGCAGCTGCTGCAGCGTCTGGTCGGTATGCCGGTCCAGCGCAACAAGGCCATTGTCGGTGCCAATGCCTTTGCCCATGAGTCGGGCATCCACCAGCACGGCATGCTGCGCAACCGCAACACCTACGAAATCATGCGCCCGGAAGATGTGGGCTGGGAATCCTCGCAGATGGTGCTGGGCCGCCACAGCGGCCGTGCGGCGGTGGAAGCCCGCCTGCGCGCCCTGGGCTACTGGCTGGAAGAGGAAGAACTGAAACTGGTGTTCGAGCAGTTCAAGGCGCTGTGCGAGCAGCAGCGCGTGGTCACCGACATCGACCTGCAGACCCTGATGCACGGCGCCCCGGCCCAGGACGGCTACCGCCTGGCCTCGATGACCATCTCCGATGTCGGCAACCGTGCCAATGCACTGGTCGAGCTGTCCGACCCGGAGGGCAACCGGGTGTGCGAGACGGCCAGCGGCGATGGCCCGGTCGATGCCCTGTTCTCGGCCCTGGCTGCCGCCACCGGGGTGTCGCTGAGCCTGGACAGCTACCACGTGCACAGCGTGGGCATCGGCGCCGATGCGCGTGGCGAGGCCAACCTGAGCGTGCGCCACAACGACATCGCCCATGAAGGCACCGGCACCAGCCGTGACGTGATCGAAGCCAGCGCCCTGGCCTGGCTGGACGTGGCCAACCGCCTGCTGCGCCAGCGCCAGGCCGACGGCCAGGCAAGCACCGCCAGCGTCTGATCGTCCATGCGCTGACACCATCCACAGGCCGGGCAATGCCCGGCCTGTGTGTTTGTGGCCTGGATACTCATTGCCCGCAGGTTCCCCACTGGTTGTTGGTCACACTTCTGGCCAACTGCCCGGCAGCGCGATTGCCCGTGGAAAATCCATCGGTCAATCTGTCCGTCTATCTGATCGGGGTCCTGACTACATGACACGCATCAACAAGCAGCAGGCCGACGCCATCGCCGATGCCTTGCTGGCTCCCCGCCTGGCCGAGCTGGCCGCTGCCCGCAGCGTTCGCGAGCAGCAACGCGCCCAGGCCCTGGCGCTGCACCAGAAAAAACGCCGTATTGGGACACTGGCCCTGATTGCCGGTGCCGCGGGTATGGTGATTGCCCATTACACCGGCCAGGCCTGGATACAGGGGGGCATCTACGGCGCACTGGCCGGCGCCGGCATCGGCTGGCTGTGTTGCGCATGGTGGCCAGCGGCCAGCAAATAACCTGCCCGCTGCTGATCCTGCCCTGCCAGTTGCGACGGCATCACGGCAGCGTACAGCCCGGCACCTGCCGCTCGGGGCAAGCATCGCCTGCACGACCCACAGGGTTTACGCTTGCGCGCTGACCTTCCAGCGCCCACGCCCGATGACCTTACTGCGCAAACTGCCGCTTTACCTGCTGATGGCCCTGCTGCTGGCGGCACTGTTGTCGGCCGTGGCGTTCTACACGGGCAGCAGCCGTGTGGCCCTGGGCAATGAACTGGACAGCTCTGTCGGGACCGGCAGCAGCCTGCTGCTGCCCTGGTTGTACACACTCAGCCCCGACCTGGCCCAGGGTGTCGGCGCCATGTTCCACGCCCGCCAGCAATGGGGGTGGTCGTTGCCCGCAGCCGTGCTGTATGGCTTCCCCGGCATCGTGCTGGCCATCCCGATACTGCTGGGCGGGCTGGGCATGCTGCTGTGGTCGCTGATCGGCAAGCGCCTGCGCGCGCTCCGGCCCAATACGGCCGCGGCGGACAATGCCCCGCCGGCCAGCGACAACAACCAGCAACACCGGCAGGGCTGAGCTGCCGGCATTGCGGGCTTGCCTTGCGACTCAGGGCTTGATCGCGATCTTCAGCACACCGTCGGCCTGGCTCATGAACAGCTCATAGGCCGCCACGATGTCCTCCAGCCGGCGCTGGTGGGTGACCAGCACGCCCAGGTCCAGGCGGTTGGCCTGGATCACGTTCATCAGCCGGCGCATGCGCTCCTTGCCCCCCGGGCACAGCGCGGTGCGGATGCTGTGGTCGCCCAGGCCGGCAGCAAAGGCGGACATCGGGATGCGCAGGTCTTCTGCATACACCCCCAGGCTGGACAGGGTGCCGCCCGGCTTGAGCACCTTGATCCCCTGCTCGAAGGTCAGCTGGGTACCCAGCGCCTCGATCGCACTGTCGGCACCGCGCCCACCGGTGAGCCGGTGTACCTCGCTCACCACATCGACGTTGCGGAAGTTAAGGGTGACATCGGCGCCCATGCTGCGGGCGATGGCCAGGCGCTGGTCGTTGCCGTCCACGGCAATGATGGTGGTGGCGCCGAGCAGGCGCGCACCGGCGGTGGCGCACAGGCCGATCGGCCCCTGCGCGAACACCACCACGGTGTCACCGATCTTGATGTTGGCGTTCTCCGCGCCCTTGAAGCCGGTGGACATGATGTCCGGGCACATCAGCACCTGTTCGTCAGTGAGTCCGTCCGGCACCGGGGCAAGGTTGGCCTGGGCATCGGGCACCAGCACGTACTCGGCCTGGGTGCCGTCAATCAGGTTGCCGAAGCGCCAGCCGGCGGTGGCCTTGTAGCCATGGCAACGGCAGCGCTCACCGTCCAGGTAGCTGCCGTCCTGGCTGGCCACCCCGTCCTGGGCGGCATAGCTGTTGAAGTTGGGGCAGATGGCGCCGGCAATCACCCGCTGGCCTTCCTGGTAGCCACGCACCGCACTGCCCAGTTTCTCGATCACCCCCACCGGCTCGTGGCCGATGGTCAGGCCCTTGGCCACCGGGTACTCGCCCTTGAGGATGTGCACATCGGTGCCGCAGATGGTGGTGGTGGTGATGCGGATCAGCGCATCGTTGGGGCCGACATCGGGGATCGGCTTGTCCACGATCTCGATCCGGCCCTTCTCGACAAACACGGCAGCTTTCATCATGACCATGACCAACGCTCCAACGGCAGTGGGTGGAGCCCCATTGTGGCCACTGCGCCGGCCGCCACCTTGATATGGATCAAACCCGGCCCTGGCGCCGGCATCCGGATCATTCCCATGCCCGGTACTGCACGCCCGCGCTTGCCAGCGCTGGTGCCGCCCGTTACAACATCAGCGGGCCACTTCACGCCTGCTGATCCGGTGCCGGCTGCCCTGCACCTGCAGGCTGGCCACTAGCGGAAAGCCCCGACCACCGTTGCTTCAACCAGGCACTGCACCGATGAAAAAGCTGCTGCTGTTGAGTGCCCTGCTGCTGGCAAGCAGCCACGCCGCCGCCCGCGAGCGCCCCATCACCTCGTGCGCCAAAGCACCGCTGCTGGCCGTGTTCCAGCAGGAACGGCCGGACCACATCCTGGCCGATGACGCCGATGACAAGCCGCAGGCACTGGCCCGGCTGCCGCGTTTTGACCGCAACATCTGGCTGCGCTCGGGCAGCGAGCTGGTCTGCGTGGTGGTCGCTCTGGACAGCAGCGGCGTGCCACAGGAGCTGGCCGTCAGTTATCCGGCCGGCTATGCGCTCAGCGCCGAGCAGGAGCAGCAGATCCTGTCGGTGCAGTGGTCCCCGGCCCGGGTGGATGGCCAGCCCCGGCCCGCGCTGCTGAACATGGATTTCCGCATCCGCTGAGCCGGCGGTATCGCCTTGTCTGCGCCACAAAAAAGCCCGCCTTGCAGCGGGCTTTTCAATGCACAGCGTTGGCGCGCTTACAGCACCATCGCCGCGATCCAGCCGAAGGCCAGCAACGGCAGGTTGTAATGCAGGAAGGTGGGCACCACCGAGTCCCAGATGTGGTGGTGCTGGCCATCCACATTCAAGCCCGAGGTCGGCCCCAGGGTGGAATCGGAGGCCGGCGAACCGGCATCGCCCAACGCACCGGCGGTGCCGACAATGCACACAATTGCCATCGGGCTGAAGCCCAGCGCCACGCACAAGGGCACGAAGATCGCCGCAATGATCGGCACGGTGGAAAACGACGAGCCGATACCCATGGTCACCAGCAGGCCGACCAGCAGCATCAGCAACACGCCCAGACCACGGTTGTTGCCGATCACCCCGGCGGCGGCATCCACCAGCTGCTGCACCTGGCCGGTGGCAGTCATCACCTCGGCAAAGCCCTGGGCGGCAATCATGATGAAACCGATCATCGCCATCATCTTCATGCCCTCGGTAAACAGGTCATCAGCCTCGCGCCAGCGCACCACCCCGCTCACCGTGAACACCACAAAGCCGGCCAGCGCGCCGACGATCATCGAACCCAGCCACAGCTGCACGGCAAAGGCCACCGCCACCGCCAGCCCGGCCACGGCCAGGGTGCGCGGGTTGTAGACCTTGCCGCTGTGCTCGACCTGGCTGATCCGCTCCAGGTCATACACCCGCTTGTTGCGGTAGCTCACCAGCACCGCCAGCAGCAGGCCACAGACCATGCCCAGCGCCGGGATCAACATGGCGTGGCTGACGTTGACCGCACTCACATCCACCCCGGCCTTGGCCACATTGGCCAGCAGGATGTTGTTGAGGAAGATGCTGCCAAAGCCCACCGGCAGGAACATGTAGGGGGTGACCAGGCCGAAGGTGATCACGCAGGCCACCAGGCGGCGGTCGATCTGCAACTTGCTCAGCACATGCAGCAGCGGCGGCACCAGCAGCGGAATGAAGGCGATATGGATGGGCAGCACGTTCTGCGAGGCCACCGACACCGCCAGCAACAGACCGACCAGCAACCACTTCACCGACTGCGCCGCGCCCTCGCTGTGCTGCCTGCCGACCATTGTCAGCACCTTGTCGGCCAGCGCATTGGCCAGGCCGGACTTGCCGATCGCCACTGCAAACGCGCCCAGCAGCGCATACGACAGGGCCACCGTGGCCCCTGCGCCCAGGCCCTTGTTGAAGGCTTCCAGGGTGCCCTCCATGCCCAGCCCGCCGATCAACCCGCCGGCCAGCGCCCCGCTGATCAGGGCCACCACCACGTGGATCCGGCACAGGCTCATCACCAGCATGATGAGCACTGCTGCAACAACTGCATTCATTGGATACCGCCAGCAACGGGCTGCCGCGCAGCCTTCAGCCGGTCAAGATGCCGCAGCGCAGCAACGGTGTCAAAACCACCGGGAAGCCTGTGACCCGGCAACCGGGCACATACGGCACCACACGCTGGGCGCGGCAAAAATTCCGGCCGACAGGGTGCGCCGAGTATCCGGCCGCATCCGCCCGCAGCGCAGTGCGCGCCGGGTGGTTTCACAAATCCCGGGTGGTCTGCGCCAGCAAGCGGTAAGGTTCTGCCGGGGCGGCCTGGCCGGTGCGTGCCACGCGGCGCTCGTGCAGCTCGATGCTGACCCGGGTAATGCCCGCCGGCAGCGTCAGCCGGTAATCGCGCTGGTAGTTGTAGCCGCGAACCAGCGCCCCCTCCTTGCCGGCGACGGCCGCCAGCTGCAGGTAATGCTGGACGATCAGGTGGTCACCCTCGCGCCGCTGTTGCTGCTGGCTCGCCCCGATCCTCCGGGCCGACAACCCTGCCGAGGAAAAATTGCCCTGCACCCGGTACTGCAGCTGCCCGGCTGCCGTGTCCGTGATCTGCACCGCCGGTGCCAGCCGCTGCGTCACTTCCACAAACCCCCGCGGCCTTGCGCCTGGGCCGTTGTTGCCTTGGTCGTGTTCACGCGGTGCCGGCTCGGCCAGCACCGGGCTGAGCACAAAGCGCTCCGATGTGCTGCAACCGGCCATGCCCAACAACAACAGCCAGCGCCATCGTCTGCCCATCCATTCCATATGTACTGCCATCTGCCGATCCTGGCCCATCCTGACAGCTATCCCACCTGACGCAAGCCCTGCCATCAAGCCATCAAGCCATCACAGCCGTCAGCCCGGCCTGTACGGCAGCGGCCAGGGCCACCGCCGTTGGCCCGTGCGCCAGGGTCAGCTGAAATCCAGCGTTTTTTCAAATGCCTTCAGCTCGTGCCGGGCCAGGGCCAGGTTGGCCTTGGAGCGGTCCAGCACCACGTACAGGAACAGCTCCGGGTTGCTCTCCAGCGGGCGCAGCAGGTGGTACTGGTTGCCCAGCGAGATCAGCACGTCTTCCAGCGCGTCACGCACCCCGAGGTTGGCCATCACCTTGCGCTTGGCCCGGATCACCTCGGTGTTGCCGGCCGCCGCCAGCCCCAGGTCGATATTGCCGCCGCCGGCGCTGGCCATCGACATGCCGCTGTCGCTGTCCACCAGTGCCGCGCCGACGAAGCCGGCCAGGTTGTTGAGCTCCGCCAGATTCAATTTGCCATTCATTTGCGTTTCCCCAAGTAGTCCCAACGTGTCCCCGCGCACATTTCGCCATGAACGTGCGCTGTATTCACATTGCCAAGACCGGGCGATCTTCACATTCGAATTCGTCCTGAATTTTGTTGAGATCGTCCACGGCCATGATGCTCGACCCACTTTCCAGTGTGCTTTCCCTGCTCAACCCACGCAGCGCCCTGACCACCCGGCTGGAACTGGGCGGGCACTGGAACCTGGCCTTCCCGGCCTATGCCGGCATCAAGTTCAACGTGCTGCAGCAGGGCCAGTGCTGGCTGCAACTGGAAGGGGGCGGCCAGGCCCTGCGGCTGCAGGCCGGCGACGGTTTCCTGCTCACTGATGGCCGCCCCTACCGGCTGTACACCGACCCCGCCCTGCCGCCGCGCGATGCCCGCAGCCTGATCGGCCAGGCCGACGGTGGCGTGGTCAACCACGGCGGCCACGACCTGATCCTGCTGCGCGGCCGTTTCACCTTCGACCAGACCCACTCGCCGCTGTTGCTCGATGCCCTGGAACCGGTGATCCGCCTGCCCGCCGACCATGCCAGCGTGGTGCAGTGGACCCTGCAGGAACTGTGGAAGGAAGTGCGCCAGCCCGGCCCCGGCACCGCCCTGATCGTGGACCACCTGGCCCACCTGATGCTGATCCACGGCCTGCGCGCCTTCCTTGAACAAGGCGGCACCCCCTCGGCCAACTGGCTCAATGCCCTGGCCGACCCGCACATCGGCCCGGTGCTCAACCTGATGCACGCCCACCCCGCCCAGGCCTGGTCACTGGACCTGCTGGCCAGCCACGCCAGCATGTCGCGCACCCGCTTCACCGAGCAATTCAAGAAACTGGTCGGCGTGCCCCCGCTGACCTACCTGCTGCGCTGGCGCATCCGCCTCGGCATGCGCCTGCTGCGCCGCTCCACCTACAGCGTGGCCCGCATCGCCGAAAGCCTCGGCTACGAATCGGACAGCGCCTTCAGCCAGGCCTTCCGCCGCGAAACCGGCCTCTCCCCCCTGCGCTACCGCAAAGCCCCCCGCGTCGAACTGCAGACCCAACCTGCCCCCCTGGCATCGGCCAGCAAGGCGGCCTGACACCCAACACAACGCCGCGCGTCACACCGTGCCGAGACATTTCCGGCCGACCCAGTGCAACGCCCCAGCACCCATCCATACAACCCAACGACACATCCTGCCCTTGCCCTTGCCCTTGCCCTTGCCCTTGCCCTTGCCCTTGCC
>JBJEWP010000107.1:0-7822 GCA_051885115.1 Stenotrophomonas sp.
CGCGATGGCAGGCCCAAGCCACTGCGTCGCGCCTTCAGGCGCTCCCACAAAGCAGGGCAACCCTGTGGGAGCGGCCCCGGCCGCGATTGGGAAGCCTGCGGCCACCGCGTCGCGCCTTGAGGCGCCCCCACAAAAGCAAGGCTGCCTGTTGGAGCGGCCCTGGGCGCGATTGGCAGGCAGCTCAGGGGATCTCGTACAGGGTGGCGATGCTCAGCTGTGGCAGCTGCAGGATCAGGTCATACACCCGCTGCGGCTCGGTGGCGCGCAGCAGCGGTTGCTGCATTTGTGTGCGTGCCGGCAGCGCCTGGCAGCGGCCCTCCATGCAACCCCAGAACTGGCCACTGGCGGCGGTGATGTTCACCGCAAAGGGCTCCAGGTCCAGCAACAGGCTGGTCATTGGTGCCAATTGGAGTTCGGCAGGTGCCCACGAAGGACGTGTGCGCATCGCATGCACGTTGCCGCTGAGCACCAGCAGCACCCCGCGCTGCTGTGCGGCAGCGGCGCGCAGGTTGGCGGCCATGCGTGCATCGCGCCAGTGGTGGTCATGCGCATCGGCCTCGTCCTTGCCCACGTCATAGGCCAGTACATCCACCGCTGCGCCCTGTGCGCGCAGCGCGCGTACCACCTCGACCAACTGGCGCATCTGCACACTGCGCCGGCCATCGTGCTGGTCATCGTGCACCTGCCAGAACGGCGTGCCGGCCAACGCCCGCCAGGCGGCATCATCACCATCGGACTGCAGATAACGATCAATCGCTGGCTGCTCGGTATGCGGCACTTCCAAGGCCAGGGTCAACGGGCCTTGCTCCGCATAGGCCGTGGCCAGGCGGGCAGCCAGCGCGGGAATCTGCGCCGTGCCATGCAGCTCGCCCAGTACCAGCAGACGGTGCCCGGCGGCATGTTCGGCAATCTGCGCCGCCGCTTGCACAATGGCCGGGTCCTGTTGCCCTTGCAGTCCGCGACGAGGGCCGCCATCGCCTGCGGCCAACGCGCTGCCCGCCATGGCCAGCGCGGCCACCCATCCCATCATCCACTGCCGCATGGCCTGTCCTTGACTGTCCGATGCCCCTGGCAATCTGGTCATCGCTGGCGGCGGTTTCAAGCCCGGCCGCGGCCCAGGCATGGCGCAACGATGGCGCGGATGCAGCCTGCCGTGCTCACTCCACCACCTGGACCGGAATCCGGCTTGAGCCGGCCTTCTGGTGCACCTCATCCAGGTAGATGACCTCCAGCACTCCCCTGCCGATCGGGCCGGTCACCTCGGTCGGCTCCAGGGTGAACTCCGGGTCGACCGCGGCACTGAGGACCAGGCCCGAATCCAGACGCAGCCGCCACGGCGTTGAATTCATTACCATCAAGCGCGGGTGGTGGGTGACATCGACAAACGGCTCGCCGTCCACCGATTTCATCACCGTGAGCTGGCGCGACTGCCCCGGCTGCAGGGTCAGGGTGTCGGCGTTCATCACCGCGGCGACATCGGCAATGCTTGGCGCCGGGTTTTCCAGCAGCAGTTCCTGGGTGCCGGGAATGTGCTTGCCATCGGCAAACACCTGGATCACCACCTCGGTGCTGGGCTCGCTGGCAGCGGCCGGGGCAGCCCCGGCCAGGCCCAGGGCAAGTGCCGCCCCCAGGACAACGCGTTGTGCTGTGTGGATCACCATCATCGGGTCCCTCCGGTCATGACAACAGCCGGCAGGATAAATGCCCGTCCGGCATCATGCCGGGCACGGCTCACAGTTCTGGCCTCGGCACGCAACGCGGGCGCACAGACAACAACGCCGCCCTTGCGGCGGCGTTGCGGGCTGGCCTCAGGCCGCGGCGAACAGCGGCTTGAGCCAGTGGTCGATCAGCAGGAAGGCGAACAGGGCCATCAGGTACAGGATCGAGTACCAGAAGGTCTTCATGTTGAACATTTCATCCGGCGGGTTCTGCATCTTCCACGCATACCAGAGGAACACGCTGTTGAGCACGATCGAACCGCCCAGGTAGAACAGCCCGCTCATGCCCACCAGCGCCGGCAGGGTGGAGACCACGGCCAGCACCACGGTGTAGGCCAGGATCTGCTTGCGCGTGTGCGGCACACCGTGGGTGACCGGCAGCATCGGCACCTCGGCACGGGCATAGTCGGCACGGCGGAAGATGGCCAGTGCCCAGAAGTGCGGCGGGGTCCAGATGAAGATGATGGCCACCAGCAGGCCGGCACGCAGCCAATCCTGCTCGCCGCTCATGCCGGTGATCGCGGCCCAGCCCAGCAGCGGCGGGGTCGCCCCGGCCAGGCCACCGATGACGATGTTCTGCGAGGTCGCCCGCTTCAGGTAGACGGTGTAGACCACCGCATAGCCGATCAGCGAGGCGAAGGTGAGCACGGCGGTGATCGCATTGACCCACAACACCAGCAGCAGCATCGAGATCGCGGTAAGGATGCCGGCAAACACCAGCACCTGGCGCGGGGTGACCTTGCCCACCACCAGCGGCCGCCACGAGGTGCGTGCCATCTGTGCGTCGATGCGCGCATCGAGCAGCTGGTTGATCGCTGCGGCAGCCGCGGCCGACAGCCAGATGCCGACAAAGGCAATCGCCCCGGTACCCAGCTGGGACAGCGTCGGCATCCCGTCGATGGCCAGGAACATGCCCACAAAGGCTGTGAACACAATCAGCGCGACCACGCGCGGCTTGGTCAGGTCCCAATAATCCTTGATACCGGCAGACATCGACTTACTCCGGGCGGCGCAGACGCGCCAGCAGCGACAGCAGCACGAACAGCAGGGCCACCGCCCCGCCGACATGGGCCACGGCCACCGCCAGCGGCACCGCCAGCTTCACATTGAAAATACCCAGGCACACCTGGACCGCCACCAGCACCGCCAGCGCACTGCCCCAGCCGCGCAGGCCGGGCACCCGGATCAGCCGCCAGGACAACACCCACAGGTAGACCGCCAGCACCACCGCGACGATGCGGTGGGCCATCTGGATGGCGATGCGCGAGGCTCCGTCCAGGATCCCGCCCTCGTAGTCCACGCCAATGCCACGCCACAGGGTGAAGCCCTCGGCATAGTCCTGCATCGGCCACCACTGGCCCACGCACTTGGGGAAGTTGTCCACGCTCATCGAGCTGCCACCGCAGGCCAGGGCGGCGTAGTTGGCGCTGACCCAGCCGCCCAGCGCGATCTGGGTGATCAGCAGGGCCACGCCGACGCCCAGCCAGCGCTTGACCGTGCTGGCCTGGGCCAGGGTGATCGGCACATGGATCGACTTCCAGGCCAGCCACAACAGGCAGCTGAACAAGGCCATGCCACCGAGCAGGTGGGCCATCACCACGATCGGTTTGAGCAGCCAGGTCACCGTCCACATGCCCAGGATGGCCTGGAACACGATCACCGCCAGGGTCAGCACCGCCGTGCGCGCCAGGTCGGTGTTGGACCAGCGCCAGGCCGCCAGCAGCAGGATCGCCTCGCCACCGAAGGCCAGCACACTGGCCGCGCCATGGTGGCCGAGCATGTACATCGGGATGGCAATGGCCACCAGCGCACAGGCGCCCAGGATCTGCGCCGCGCCATGACGGCGGCGGCGGGCCGCCAGCAGGGCCAGGGTCAGCACTTCCAGGCCCAGCGCACCGGCCAGGAAGCGGTGCACCTGCTCACGCCAGGCCTTGTGGCTTTCCAGCGGGCGGATCTCGATGGCGGCATGGGTGGCCGCCTCGGCCTGGGTCTGCGGCCAGGTCACCTTGCCGTAGCAGGTGGGCCAGTCCGGGCAGCTCAGGCCGGCATCGGACAGGCGCACAAAGGCCCCGAACAGGATGGTCGAGGCGGTCATGATCAGCGCAAACCACGCCAGACGATGGAAATTACGGTGCAGCGCCGGGCGCGCATGGGCAGTCATTGCAACGGGCTCACTTCAATTTCAACAGCTTCGCCAGATCTGCCCGCAATCCAGCCGGGTCAAAGCCCGGCGCGTAACGCAGAACAACAAAGCCATTGGGATCAATTACATAAACCGGGATACCGGCCGAATCCGGCAACCCCGGCAGGGCCGAGCGCAGCGCATCGGAACGGGCCATGGCCACATGGGCGGCCATCCTGGCCTGCCCCTCCGGCATGGCTCCCAGCCACAGGAACTGCACATTATCGGCCGTATGGCCCAGCAGCTGCCAGACCTTGTTCAGATTCTGCGACAAATCGACGCAGGCCGCGTCGCAATCCGGTTCAGTTGCCACCACCACCCGCCACATGCGCCGTTCCGGCTGCCAGGCGAACGGCTGGCCATCGGCATGCACCGGTGGCAGCGCGCGGACATCGATGGCCGGGCTGTACAGCTGCCCATGCTGGCGGCTGGCCGCCGGCTGCCAGCCACTGCCACGCAGCAGCAGGGCAATGGCCGCCGAGCCGAGGAAAATGCCGAACAGCAGCATCAGGACCAGACGGCCCCGGCCACGTCGGGCCGTGGAAGTATCAGCAACCGCCATCTAACTTGCCTCCCGGGTGGTGGTGCGACGGCGACCGCCGCGCAGGTGACGCACGCTCAGTATCAGCGCCAGCAGCAGCACCGTGGTGGCCATGGCAAACCATTGCACGGCATAGCCCAGGTGTTTGTCCGGCGACAAGGTGTTGGGCAGCAGCTGCTCCGGCAACCGATAGCCAGGCTGCAGCGGCTGTTGCGGGCGCAAAATCAGGCCAGCGGCCGGCTGGATGGCCCCCCCCAGCAGCACCTGCAGGCCTGGCCCCTCCAGCCGGGTCAGCAGCCAGCCATCGCCGGGCAACGGCTGGGGCGCATCCTGGCCGGCCCGCAGGCCCGGTGAGGGTGCCGGCAGCAACAAGCCCTGCAGGCATTGCGGCCCCCTGCCGGGCGCGGTCACGGGCAACTGGCGGTCTGCCGACCACGCCCGCCACCCCTGCTCGACCAAAACCAGGGCGCCATCCTCGCTGCGCCAGGGCTGGAAGCTGCGATGGCCGGCACGGCCATCCATTTGCTGGTTGTCCAGCACCAGCACCGGGCCCTGCCAGTGGCCGCAGCCGGCCACCCGGGACACCGCATCGGACGAAGCCAGTGCCACGGCCACGGTGTGCGCCGGCGCCTGCAGGGCACGGCTCTGGGCGTCGAGCAGTTCCTGCTTGAAGGCGCGTCGTTCCAGCTGCCACAGCCCCAGCCCGACCATTGCCGCCGCCGCCCCCAGGGCCAGCAACCAGCCCAGCCATGTGGTCATGTGCTGGCGCGTCATGACAGCGCGCGCAAAACGCGTTCAGATGGCAGCCACCCATCCAAGCTGGCGCCTGCAATGAACGATTCGCTCAAGACCCTGCTGGTCATCGCCTTCCTGGCCGTCATTGTGTTCAACCTCGGTGCCGGCCTGTATTACCTGCTGGTGGATCGGGGCCAGACCAAGCGCACCGTGCGTGCGCTGAGCTGGCGGGTGGGGGTGTCGGTGGCCTTGGTCGCCCTGCTGGTCATCGGCATTGCCACCGGGGTGATCCAGCCCCACGGCGTCGGCCGCTGAACGCGGCCAACCCGGCTCAAAGCACGTACACGAACAGGAACAGCATCAGCCACACCACATCGACGAAGTGCCAGTACCAGGCCGCCGCTTCGAAGGCGAAGTGGTTGTCGGCGGTGAAGTGGCCGCGGGCGGCGCGCAGCCACATCACCGTCAGCATGATCGTGCCCAGCAGCACGTGGGCCCCGTGGAAGCCGGTGAGCATGAAGAAGGTCGAACCGTAGATGCCCGAGCCCAGGGTGAGGTTGAGGTCGCGGTAGGCGTGCACGTATTCCTCGGCCTGGAAGAACAGGAACACACAGCCCAGCACGATGGTCGCCCCCAGCCAGATCAGCAGGCTGCGCCGGTTGCCGGCCTTGAGCGCATGGTGGGCAATGGTCAGGGTGATGCCCGAGGTCAGCAGCAGCAAGGTGTTGAACAGCGGCAGGCCCCAGGCCGGGATGATGCCGAACTCACCGCCGAGGGCGGCCGGGCCGTTGCTCGGCCAGCCGGCCGAGTAGCCCTGCCAGAGCAGCTCGTTGGTCATCACCCCGTCACCGCTGCCCGACAACCACGGCAGCCCCAGCGAGCGGGTGTAGAACAGCGCGCCGAAGAAGGCGGCAAAGAACATCACCTCGGAAAAGATGAACCAGACCATGCCCATGCGGAACGAGCCATCGACCTGGCGGTTGTAATGCCCGGCCTCCGACTCGCGCACCACGTCGGAAAACCACAAAAACAGCACCAGGATCAGCAGGGCAATGCCGGCATAGAAGGTCGGCTGCCCCCAGGACAGGCCGTTGAGCCAGCTGGCCACGCCGATCATCAGCACAAACATGGCGATCGAGCCAAAGAACGGCCAACGGCTCTTGGCCGGCACGTAATACACGGAAAGGTCAGGCGTGGTGTTGGCCATGGTCAGCAATCCTGTTGGCAGGGCTCAGGGAGCGGCGTGTGCAGTGGTGTGGGTGGTGCCGGCAGCCAGTTGGTCGGTCAGCGCATCATTGCGGAAGAAGGTGTAGGACAGGGTCAGGGTGTTGATGCCTTCGGGCAGGTCCGGGTCGACGATGAAGCGCACCGGCATCTGCCGGGTCTGTCCGGCCTCCAGGGTCTGGGCGGTGAAGCAGAAGCACTCGGTCTTGCTGAAATACCCCGAGGCCCGGGCCGGGGCCACCGACGGCACTGCACTGCCGACCACCGCCTGGTCGCTGGTGTTCATGGCCACGTAGGTGGCTTCGTAGAGCTGGCCGGGAACCACCTCCATGGTCAGTTGTTCCGGGCTGAACACCCAGGGCAGGCGCGAGTTGACCCCGCCGTCGAACTCCACCCGCACCGTGCGCTGGCCGCCAGCCTTGCCGGACGTGTCCACCGCCGCACCGCGCTCCAGGCGGATGCCGAAGATCTTCTCGCAGGCGATGCGGTAGGCCGGCACCAGCGAGAAGGTCAGCACGAACACCGCGATGGCTACCGCCGCCATCCGCCCCAGCCCGGCGGTGGGTGCCGGGCGCGCCGGCGCCGGGGTCGGCGGCACAACCGGGCCGTCCATTACAGCCCCCGCCAGGCAAACACGCCCGAGCCGATGAACAGCAGGTAGACCAACAAGGCCAGCAAGCCGACCGTCCAGGCGGTGCGGCGCACGCGCCGCTGGCGGGCCTGCAGCTCAGTGGGTGACGTCGTCATGGGCAAGGTCTCCGGGCTTGATCACCGGCGGCGTGGTGAAGGTATGGGCCGGCGCCGGCGATGGCACGGTCCACTCCAGGCCCTTGGCACCTTCCCAGGCACGGTCGGGCGCGTCGGGCTTCTTGCGCAGCGAGGCCAGCAGGATCGCCGCCATCATGAAGGGCGTGGCGAACATGCCAAAGGCACCGATCGAGCTGATCAGGTTCCAGTCGGCAAACACCACGTTGTAGTCGGGGATGCGCCGCGGCATGCCGGCCAGGCCAAGGAAGTGCTGCGGGAAGAACAGCAGGTTGACGAACACCACCGACCACCAGAAGTGGAACTTGGCCCAGAACTCGTTGTACATGCGCCCGGTGAACTTGGGCCACCAGTAGTAGACCGCGCCGATCAGCGCAAACAGCGCCCCGGTGACCAGCACATAGTGGAAATGGGCAACCACGAAATAGGTGTCGTGGTACTGGAAGTCGGCCGGCACGATGGCCAGCATCAGGCCGGAAAAGCCGCCGATGGTGAACAGCATGACGAAGGCCACCGACCACAGCATCGGGGCTTCAAAGGTCAGCGAGCCGCGCCACATCGTCGACACCCAGTTGAACACCTTCACCCCGGTGGGGATGGAAATCAGCATGGTGGCGAACATGAAGTAGATCTCGCCGCCCAGCGGCATGCCCACGG
>JBJEWP010000108.1:0-7721 GCA_051885115.1 Stenotrophomonas sp.
GCCGATGATGAAGAACACCGCCAGGGTCTTGATGATGGTGATGGCGAAGATGTCCTTGTAGGACTGGCGATGGGTCAGGCCGGTGACCGCCAGCACGGTGATCACCGCGCCGTTGTGGGGCAGGGTGTCCATGCCGCCGGAGGCCATCGCGGCCACGCGGTGCAGCACGTCCATCGGAATGCCGGCGGCATTGGCATTGGCAATGAAACTGTCGGCCATCGCGGCCAGGGCAATCGACATGCCGCCCGACGCCGAGCCGGTGATGCCGGCCATGGCAGTGACCGAAATGGCTTCGTTGATCAGCGGGTTGGGGATCGAGCCCAGTGCATTGGCCACCACCAGGAAGCCGGGCAGGGCGGCGATGACTGCACCAAAGCCGTATTCGGAGGCGGTGTTCATCGAGGCCAGCATGGCCCCGCCGATCGCACTCTTGGTGCCTTCGGCAAACGCCGCCACCACCGGCGCCCAAGCCAGCGCGATGACCGACACGATGCCGACCAGCAGGGCCGCCTGCACCGCCCAGATCGCGCCCAGCTTGGCAGTTTCCTGCACCACCGGGGCCGGGTTGCCGATCACCGCCGGGATGAATTCGGTCACCGTGCCGTACCAGCCCGGCATCCACACGGTGAACAGGTAGTTGGACACGCCCACCAGCACCAGCGGCAACAGGGCAATGACCGGATGGGCCAGCTTTTCGCCACGGAAGGGTTCGGGTTCGTTGAGCAGCGGGTCAGTGCCGGCATAGCCTTCGCCGGCCTTCAGGGCAGAACGCCGGCGCCATTCCAGGTAGCTCAGGCCCATGATCAGGATGAACACCGTGCCCAGCACGCCCAGGGTAGGAGCGGCCCAGCTGGTGGTGCCGAAGAAGCTGGTCGGGATGATGTTCTGGATCTGCGGGCTGCCCGGCAGCGCGTCCATGGTGAAGGTGAACGCGCCCAGGGCGATGGTGCCGGGAATCAGCCGCTTGGGGATGTTGGACTGGCGGAACAGCTCGGCCGCGAACGGGTAGACCGCAAACACCACTACAAACAGCGACACCCCGCCGTAGGTGAGCAGGCCGCAGACGATCACGATGGACAGCATGGCCCGCTGCGCGCCGACCAGCTTGATCGTGGCGCTGACGATGGACTTGGAAAAGCCGGAAATCTCGATCAGCTTGCCAAATACCGCGCCGAGCACGAAGACCGGGAAATACAGCTTGAGGAAGCCGACCATCTTGTCCATGAACAAGCCGGTGAACATCGGCTGCACCAGCGCCGGGTCGGTCAGCAGCACGGCGGCCAGGGCGGCCACCGGCGCGAACAGGATCACGCTGTAACCGCGGTAGGCCACGAACATCAAAAAGCACAGCGCGGCCAGGACAATCAGGAAGGACATCAACGCCTCCAGGGCAAAAGCAATGGCCGGCAGTATCAACAGAGGGCCCGGGGCGGCGGCACTGTACCAACGGACAGTACGAATGTGATCGGCGTCTGGTTACCTTGCCCACCATCGGCGGCATCTGTTTGCTGCCCTGTCATACCCGTGAGGAGGGGAAACCTTATGAAGCGCAAGATGCTTTGCACCGCCATTGGTGGTGTGTTGTTGGCTCCGGTCATGGCGATGGCACAGAGCGAGCCGGCCACCAGCAGTGCCGCCGGCAGCCAGCAGGCCACCACCCTGGACGAGCTGACCGTCACTGCACGCCGCCGTACCGAATCGATCATGGACGTGCCGGTGGCCGTCAGTGCCTTCGGCGAGGAACAGCTCAAGGACCTGCAGGCCAACACCGTGGAAGGCCTGCAGGGCGCCGTGCCCAACATGAACATCGCCCAGGGCCGTGGTTCGGCCAACTCGGTCAACGTGGCCATTCGTGGCATCGGCCAGCCGGACTCGCTGCAGACCTTCGACCCGGGCGTGGGCATGTACGTCGATGACGTCTACTACTCGCGCATCAACGGCGCGCTGTTCTCGCTGTTCGACATCGCCCAGCTGGAAGTGCTGCGTGGCCCGCAGGGCACCCTGTACGGCAAGAACTCCACCGGCGGTGCGATCAAGCTGACCACCAAGAATCCGTTCGATTACGAAGGCGGGGCAGTGGAGCTGACCGCCGGCAATTACGGCCGCCTGGAAGGTCGTTTCTATGTCTCCAGCCAGCTCAGCGACACCGTCGCGGCCAGCATCGCCGGGGCCAAGATCACCAATGACGGCTACGTGCGTGACCCGTCCAGCGGCCGCCGCTTCAACGACGATGACACCACCGCCGTGCGTGCCAAGCTGGCCTTCGCGCCCAACGACGCCTTCCGCGCCACCCTGAGCTTTGACCACACCAAGCAGGATGCCGCGCTGACCATGGGCCGGCCGATGGCCGACCTGCGTGCCACCAGCCTGGCGCCGGCCGGCGTGGTGGTGCTGCAGCCGGGCCAGACCGGCGACTGGAACCACACCGCGCAGACCTCGTTTGCTCCGGGCCAGGGCCAGGAGCTCAAGCACACCGGCGCCTCGCTGGCGATGGAGCTGGATCTGAACGAGCAGTGGCAGCTGAAGTCGATCACCTCGGTGCGCAACCTGGACACCCACTCCTTCATCGACATCGACGCCTCGCCCTACGAGCTGGGTGACGTGCTGGTGGCCCTGGACCAGAGCCAGAACAGCCAGGAGTTCCAGCTGCATTACGACAATGGCTCCAACGTGCATGCCACCTTCGGTGCGTATTACATGAAGGAAAAGGTGGCCTCCTACCAGGAAGCCTATGCCGATGACCTGTTCCAGATGGCCGGCGCCGGCATTCCGTTCCTGCGCACCATCGATGATGACCTGCACACCACCTCCAAGGCCGCCTTTGCCCACATCAACTGGGAGTTCATTCCGACCTGGACCCTGGCCGCCGGCGTGCGCTGGACCGAGGACAGCAAGAAGTACGACCGCAGCACCAGCACCTTCTGGGGCGCGCCGTTTGCCAGCCTGAACGAGACCGTGGCCTTTGCCGCCAAGGCCGACTGGACCGCGACCACGCCGTCGATCAGCCTGCAGAAGTCCTTCAGCGACAACCTGATGGGCTATGTCTCGGCCAACCGTGGCTTCAAGAGCGGTGGCTTCAACGGCCGTGCCAACACCGTGTATGACACCCAGCACGCCAAGTTCGACCCGGAATACGTGTGGACCTACGAGCTGGGCGTGAAGGGCAGCTCGGCCGACCACCGCTTCCGTGGTGGCGCCACCGCGTTCTACACCAAGTATTCGGACTTCCAGGCCCGCGTGTCGCAGGATGTCGGCACCTTCCCGGTGCTCAACGCCGCTGAAATGAACATCAAGGGTGTGGAGCTGGAAGGCACCATGCTGCTGGGCAGCGCCACCACCATCATCGGCCAGCTGTCGTGGATGGACGCCAAGTACGACAGCTTCGAGGACTTCCGTCTGGACCCGTCCTACCCGGGCTTTGATCCGAACGTGAACCACGACCACGTGCCGTTCTCGCCGGAAGTGACCGCCCGTATCGGCGTGCAGCACGTGTTCGGTCTGGGCAACGGCTCCAACCTGACCATCGGCGGTGACCTCAATTACCGCGATGACACCTGGCTGAGCGTGGACAACCGTGACGTGCTGATGCAGAAGGCCTACACCGTGGCCGGTGCCTACGGCGTGTGGGACTCGCCGCAGCTGTCCTGGCAGGTGCGTGCCGGTGTGCGCAACATCACCGACAAGTCCTACATGACCGAAGGCCAGGAGTTTGCCTCGGTGGGCAACATCCAGACCGCCTACTACGGCCTGCCGCGCAACTGGTACGTCTCGCTGCGCTACAACTTCTAAAGCGATGCGCCAACGGTGCACGTGACAACGGCGGCCTGCGCAAGCAGGCCGCCGTTTCTTTATCCTGTGCGCCGCCGGCCGCCAGGCCGGGTGATGATGGGGGCAGTGCAATGGTGGGATTGGTAACGGTAGCCCTGGCCGGTGTGGCCTGGCTGGTGCTGATGTTTGCCGCGGCCATGTATGGCGAGCGCCGGCCCAATGTGCTGGCCGGGCACTGGCGGCATGTGTATGCGCTGTCGCTGGCGGTGCACTGCACCTCGTGGACTTTCTACGGCACGGTGACCCAGGCTGCCCGCCATGGCTGGTGGGTGCCACCGACCCTGGTCGGGGCAATCGTCTTTACCCTGCTGGCCGCACCGTTCATGAGCTGGCTGGTCAAGCTGGCGCGGGAGTCCAACGCCACCTCGCTGGCCGACCTGATTGCCGCCCGCCTGGGGCGTGATGCCTGGCTGGCGGCGGTGGTCACGGCGGTGGCCACGCTGGGCATGGTTCCCTACATCGCGCTGCAGCTGAAGGCCGTGGCGATGAGTTTTTCGATGATCACCAGTGGCCAGGTCAATGCCGAGCCGGCACCGGTACTGGGCGACAGCGCGTTGTATGTGGCGCTGGCGATGGCGTTGTTTGCGATCTTGTTCGGGGCACGCCGGGCCAATGTGTCCGAACACAACCGCGGGCTGGTGCTGGCCATGGCGGTGGAATCGGTGTTCAAGCTGCTGGCCATGCTGGTGCTGGCGCTGTTCGTGTTGTGGTGGCTGCCACGCCAGCCCGGTATCAGTGCAGCACTGGCGCAGGCGCCGCTGCTGGCCAGTGCCAGCGGCGGTGGTTTCATGCCGTTGTTGTTGCTCGGGGCACTGGCCATGTTCATGCTGCCCCACCAGTTCCACCTGGCGGTGGTGGAGTGCCGCGACCGCCGTGACCAGCGCACCGCGCGCTGGCTGTTCCCGCTGTATCTGGGCTTGATGGCACTGCCGACCCTGCCGTTGGCGATGGCAGGTACCGCGTTGTTGCCGGCCGATGTGCCCAGCGACATGTATACCCTGGCCCTGCCGGCCCTGGCCGGGCAGCATGGGGTGGCGTTGCTGGCCTTCCTCGGTGGCTTGAGTGCGGCCACCGGCATGGTGGTGGTCAGCGTGCTGACCTTGAGTTTGATGATCGGCAACCACTGGTTCGCCCCGGCCCTGTTGCGCGGTGCCTGGTCGCGCGGAGGCGAGGGCGACCACCGGCGCCAGCTGCTGTGGCTGCGCCGGGTGGTGATCTGCCTGACCATGCTGATGGCCTGGGGCTACAGCCGGGTGATTGGCGACAGTGACGTGCTGGCCGATATCGGCGCGGTGTCGTTCTCGGCCCTGGCCACCTTGTTGCCGGTGCTCGGCTTTGCCCTGTGGCGGCCACAGACCTCGCCGCGTGCGGCGGTGGCCGGGGTGCTGGCCGGTTTTGCCACCTGGGCCTGGGTGCTGCTGCTGCCCAACGCCCAGGTGCTGGGCTGGGTCCAGGCCGACTGGCTGCAGGGCGGGCCCTGGGGCATTGCCGCGTTGTCACCGCAGGGGTTGTTCGGCCTGACCGGCTGGACCCCGTTGGGGCGTGCGGTCGGGGCCAGCCTGTTTGTCGGCAGCCTGGTCACCCTGGTGGTGATGCTGTGGCGGCGCGCCACCCCGGCCGGGCGCGACCGTGGCCTGGACGCCGATGCCCTGCGCGAGGCCGGGCGGCGTTTCCTGGCCCCGGCCCAGGTGGAACAGCTGTTGGCCGGCGCCCCGCGTCAGGGCGCAGTGCCGGCGCAGATGCAGGCAGCCATGGAGCGCGAACTGTCGGCGGTACTGGGCAGCGCCTCGGCCCGCCTGCTGCTGGATGCCGCGCGCAACGAGCAGGGCGAGCTGGCCACGGTGGCGGCCATCGTCAGCGAAGCCAGCATGGACCTGCGTTTCAACCAGCGGGTGCTGGAGGCGGCGCTGAACAACATGGACCAGGGCATCAGTGTGATTGACAGCGAACAGCGTCTGGTGGCCTGGAACCAGCGCTATGCCGACATGCTCGGGCTGCCACCGCAGTTGCTGCAGGTGGGCCAGCCGATTGCCGAGATCACTGCCTGGGCGCTGGCGCGGATGCCCGAGCGTGGCCAGGGACCACGGGCCACCGAGCGCCGGCTGGCCTTCATGCGCGCCGGTACCGCGCACCTGTCCGAACGGGTGTTCCCGGACGGCAGCCGGGTCGAGATCCGTGGCAACCCGATGCCCGGCGGGGGCTTTGTGGCCACCTTCACCGATGTCACCGCCTTCCGCCGGCATGAAAGCGAACTGCGGCGCAGCAATGAGCTGCTTGAACAACGCGTGGGCGAACGTACCGCGTTGCTGGAAACGGCCAAACGCGAGGCCGAGCGCGCCAATGATGCCAAGAGCCGCTTTCTGGCCGCGGTCGGCCACGACCTGCTGCAGCCACTGCATGCTGCGCACCTGTTCACCGACACTCTGGCCCAGCAGCTCAAGGCGCCGGAACAACTGGAGCTGGTTGGCCAGGTGCGGGGCGCGCTGGATTCCACCACTGATCTGTTGACCGGGCTGTTTGACATGTCGCGGTTGGAAGCCGGTGGTCTGGTGCCACAGCCACGCAGCTTTGCCCTGGCCGAGGTGCTGGACCCGCTGGCCGCGCAATTTGCCGCACTGGCCCGGGCCAACGGGCTGGACTTCCGCTATGTGCGCAGCCGGGCATGGGTAAACACCGACCCGCAGTTGTTGCGCCGGGTGCTGCAGAATTTCCTGGCCAACGCGGTGCGCTATACCGTTCGCGGCGGCATCGTGTTCGGTGCACGCCGGGCCGGTAGCGGCCTGCGCCTGGAAGTACATGACAGCGGCCCGGGCATTGCGCTGGCAGACCAGCAGGCCATCTTCGAGGAATTCCGTCGCGGCGAAGGCGCGGCCGGGCAGGGTCTGGGTCTGGGCCTGGCCATTGCCGAACGCATTGCCCGCCTGCTGGAGCTGCCGCTGGGCCTGCGCAGCACACCCGGGGTGGGCACGGTGTGCAGTGTCCAGCTGGGCACCGTGCAGGCCCCGGCGCCCGTACTGCCGGCGCTGGCCCGCGGCAAGGGCCTGGCCGGTGTGCCGGTGCTGGTGGTGGACAACGATGCGCAGGCGCTGGCCGCCCTGGCCGGTGTACTGCGTGGCTGGGGCTGCCAGGTCTACGAGGCCAATGGCGAGGCCCAGGCGCGGCAGCGTCTGGCCGCTGCCGAGGTTGCGCTGTGGCTGTTTGACTACAACCTGGATGACGGCGACACCGGCACCGCGTTGCGCCAGCGTCTGGCCGCCAGCGGCGAGCCGCGGCCGACCTTGATCCTCAGCGCCGATGACAGCCTGGCCACCCGCCGCGAGGTGCTCGAACAGGGCTTGACCCTGCTGCACAAACCGGTGCGCCCGCTGGCGCTGAAGTCGGTGCTGGACCGCCTGCTGGCCGCCCGCCACAGCCCGCCGGGTTGAACCGGCGGCGCGGGCTCAGACCAGGATGGCCTGCGGCACCGCGCCCAGGCGCTGGGCCATGCGCGCAATCTGGTTGGCACAGGTTTCCGGGGCGCTGTCCGTCTCGCAATGCTGGGCCAGCAGTTGCTGGTAGGTGTCCCAGAACGCGGCTGAGTTGCCGTGCGCCTGCCAAGCCTGTTGCATGGTCTGCCAGGCGGCCTGGCAGCAGGGATCAATGACGCCATCCATGAGTGACTCCTTGTGCGGGGACCGGGGCATCTGCCCCCCGCTATTGGGAGTCAATTGGGTGTGAAGGTCAATCCAGCGAATGGTCCAATTTGCGTGATGGGTCGCTCAATTCCAGCTCACGCAGGACAACGCTGGCCTGGGTGCGGTTGCGCACCCCGAGGCGTTCGAAGATCGCCGACAGGTGGGCCTTGACCGTGCGCTCCTGCACATCCAGACGGTCGGCAATCTGCTTGTTGAGCA
>JBJEWP010000109.1:0-7619 GCA_051885115.1 Stenotrophomonas sp.
GGGGCGATGATCTTGCCGGTCTGGCCGACCTGCATGTCGCTGGGCACGTAGCCGGCATCCACCGCCGCGCGCGAGGCGCCGACGCCGGCACCGAGCTTGTCGGCCAGCTTGTAGATCACTTCGAAGTTTTCGGCCGAGCCGACACCGCGGCCACCGGAGACCACGCGGCGGGCCGATTGCAGGTCCGGGCGGTCACTCTTGCCAGAAGTCAGCGAGACAAAACGGGTGTGGGTCGGCAGGGCGGCATCCACGTTGATCGCTTCGATCGCGGCATTGCCACCTTCGCCAGCGCTGGCCCAGGAGGCCGCACGCACGGTGGCGACCACGACCTGGTCGGCCGGGGCCTTGACGGTGATGATGGCGTTGCCGGCGTAGATCGGGCGGGTGAAGGTGTGGGCATCGACCACGCTCATCAGGTCGGAGACCTGGTTGACGCCGAGCAGGGCGGCCACGGCCGGCATCAGATCCTTGCCGGTGGTGGTGGACGGGCCGAACACGTGGCTGTAACCCGCCGCGGCCTTGGCAATCTGCGGCGCCAGTACCTGGGCAATGGCGTTTTCATTGGCCGGGTGGGTGATGGTCAGTACGCGGGCGACGCCGGCAATCTGCGCGGCCTGGGCGGCCACGGCGGCTGGGTCGGCGGCCAGCACCAGCACGTCCACGTCACCGCCGATGGCGGCAGCGGCGGTCACGGTCTTGGCCACGGCAGCATTGAGCTGGCCGTTCAGGTGTTCGGCAACAACGAGGATCTTGGCCATTACAGCAACCCCTTCTGCTTCAGTGCGGCAACCAGTTCAGCGGCATCGGCCACCATCACGCCCTTGGAGCGTTTGGCCGGCGGTGCATAGTGGCTGGTGGTGAAGGTATCGGCGGCTTCCACGCCCAGGTCGGCCATCTGCAGGGTCTGCAGCGGCTTGCTCTTGGCCTTCATGATGTCCGGCAGCTTGATGAAGCGCGGCTCGTTCAGGCGCAAGTCGGTGGTGATCACTGCCGGCAGGTCCACTTCCAGCACTTCCAGGCCGGCGTCCACCTCGCGGGTCACCGTGGCCTTGCCGTCGGCAATTTCGACCTTGGAGGCAAAGGTGGCCTGCGGGCGGCCCCAGAGTGTGGCCAGCATCTGGCCGGTCTGGTTGGCGTCGTCATCAATGGCCTGCTTGCCCAGCAGCACGATGTCCGGCTGTTCGGCTTCCACCAGCTTGAGCAGGGTGCGGGCGGCGGTCAGCGGCTGGATCGCGGCATCGGTGACCACGTGGATGGCGCGGTTGGCGCCCATGGCCAGACCATTGCGCAGGTGTGCCTGTGCGTCGGCCGGGGCGATGGTGGCCACCACCACTTCGCTGGCAATGCCGGCATCGCGCAGGCGCAGGGCTTCTTCCAGGGCGATCTCGTCGAACGGGTTCGGCGAGAGCTTGACGCCATCGGTGACCACGCCGGAATTGTCCGGCTTGACCTGGATACGGACGTTGTAGTCCACAACGCGCTTGTACGCGACGAGGATTTTCATCAGGAACGACATCCTTCTTTGCGAGGTTGCCCCGGACCAGCGGCCGGGAGGTGGGGGCTCATTCTAGCCTGCACTGCCTATCCATGCGACAGCGTATGGATAGACAAGTGGGTGTTGGGATCCTATCAAATGTCCGGACAAATTGGGGCGGGATGCCCAGTTTGGCACTGCCGGTACAGCGATGGCTGGTTATGCTAGCTGGCCTTGCGCCGGCGATGGCGTTGATTGGATGAGTGCTTGGATGTCGACTTGGCTGGTGACCGGCGGGGCCGGGTTTATTGGTGGCAATTTTGTCCTGGAAGCGGTGGCGCGGGGAGTCAAGGTGGTCAACCTGGACGCGCTGACCTATGCCGGCAACCGGCAGACCCTGGCGTCGCTGGAGGCCAACCCAGGGCATGTGTTCGTGCATGGCGATATTGGCGACCGGGCCCTGGTGGCGCGCCTGCTGGCCGAACACCAGCCTGACGCGGTGCTCAATTTCGCCGCTGAAAGCCATGTGGACCGCTCCATCGACGGCCCGGGCGCCTTCATCCAGACCAATGTGGTCGGCACCCTGGCCCTGCTCGAAGCGGTTCGTGACTACTGGAAGGGGCTGCCGGCCGAACGTGCGGCGGTTTTCCGCTTCCTGCATGTGTCCACCGACGAGGTCTACGGCACCCTGGGGGACACCGGTTACTTCACCGAAACCACCCCGTATGCCCCCAATTCGCCGTATTCGGCGTCCAAGGCGGCTTCCGACCATCTGGTGCGGGCGTTTCACCACACCTACGGGTTGCCGGTGCTGACCACCAACTGCTCCAACAACTACGGCCCCTACCACTTCCCGGAAAAGCTCATTCCGCTGGTGATCGCCAGGGCGCTGGCCGGCGAGCCGCTGCCGGTGTACGGCGATGGCAGGCAGGTGCGCGACTGGTTGTTTGTTGCTGACCACTGCGAGGCAATCCGCACCGTGCTGGCCAAGGGCCGGGTGGGGGAGACCTACAACGTGGGTGGCAACTCGGAAAAGCAGAACATCGAGGTGGTGCAGGCGATCTGTGCCCTGCTGGATACGCGCCGTCCGCGGGCCGATGGCCAGCCGCGTGCCAGCCAGATCACCTACGTGACTGACCGCCCGGGGCACGACCGCCGCTATGCCATCGATGCCACCAAGCTGCGTGACGAGCTCGGCTGGGAGCCGTCTTGGACGTTCGAGCAGGGTATTGCCTTCACCGTGGATTGGTACCTTGACAACCAGGCCTGGGTAAACAGCGTGCTCGATGGCAGCTATCGCCTGCAGCGTATCGGTACGGAGGGCTGAGCCATGACCACGAGCACGAGCAAGCGCAAGGGCATCATCCTGGCCGGCGGCTCCGGCACCCGGCTGTACCCGATCACCAAGGGCGTGAGCAAGCAGCTGCTGCCGATCTATGACAAGCCGATGATCTATTACCCGCTCAGCGTACTGATGCTGGCGGGCATCCGTGAGGTGTTGATCATCAATACCCCGCACGAGCAGGCATTGTTCCAGTCCTTGCTGGGTGATGGCTCGCAGTGGGGCATGGACATCCAGTACGCGGTACAGCCCAGCCCGGATGGCCTGGCCCAGGCCTTCCTGATCGGCCGTGACTTCCTGGCGGGCCAGCCCAGCTGCCTGGTACTGGGCGATAACATCTTCCACGGCCACGGTTTGACCGAATTGCTGGCCCAGGCCGATGCGCGTGAAAGCGGTGCCACCGTGTTTGGTTACTGGGTCAATGATCCGGAGCGCTACGGTGTGGCCGAATTCGATGCCGCCGGCCGCGTGGTTGACCTGGTCGAAAAGCCGGAAAACCCGCGTTCCAACTATGCGGTGACCGGCCTGTATTTCTACGATGGCAAGGCCAGTGATTACGCGGCCGAGCTTGTTCCCTCGCCGCGTGGCGAGCTGGAAATCACCGATTTGAACCGGCGTTACCTCAGTGAAGGCCAGTTGCACCTGCAGCAGCTGGGCCGTGGCCATGCCTGGTTGGACACTGGGACCCATGCTTCCTTGCTGGAGGCCTCCAATTTCATTGGCACCATCCAGACCCGTCAGGGCCTGCAGGTGTGCTGTCCGGAAGAAATCGCCTTCAACCAGGGCTGGATCAGCGCCGGGCAGTTGGAGCAGCTGGCCGCGCCGCTGAGCAAGAATGGTTACGGCCAATATTTGCAGGCGCTGGTGCGCCGGAGCGGCAAGGCATGAAGGTCATCCGGACTTCCCTGCCGGGGTGCGTGGTGATCGAGCCGGCGGTGTTCGGCGATGCACGCGGGGCGTTCTATGAAACCTTCAACGCCGAGCGTTTTGCCGAAGCCGGCTTGCCGACCCATTTCGTGCAGAGCAATGTTTCCACTTCCAGCCGCGGCGTGCTGCGTGGCCTGCATTACCAGTGGCCGCGGCCGCAGGGCAAGCTGGTGACCGTGCTGGAAGGCGAGGTATATGACGTGGCGGTGGACATCCGGCGTGGCTCACCGACCTTCGGTCGCTGGGAGGCGGTGATCCTGTCGGCGGAAAACAAGCGCCAGTTCTGGATTCCCGAAGGCTTTGCCCATGGCTTTGCCGTGCTTTCCGAGCGTGCGGTGTTCAGCTACCTGTGTACCGATGTCTATGTGCGCGAGGCCGACGCCGGTATTGCCTGGAACGATGCCCAGCTGGCGGTGGACTGGCCGGTTGCCGAGCCGCAGCTGTCGGACAAGGACCAGCGTGCGCCCTTGCTGGCCGATGTCGCTGAAGATCGCCTGCCGGTATACCAGCCATGAAGGTGTTGCTGTTTGGTGGCAACGGCCAGGTCGGTACCGAGCTGCGGCGGGCGCTGGCACCGTATGTGGAACTGGTGGTCACCACCCGTAGCGGCTTGATCGATGGGCTTGAATGCGAGGCGGCCGACTTTGACCGCCCGCAGTCCCTGGTCAGTGTCTTGGCCAGGGTGCAGCCTGAGCTGATCATCAATGCCGCGGCCTACACGGCCGTGGATGCCGCCGAACAGGACCCGGATGCCGCCTGGCGTGCCAATGCCGAAGCGCCGGCGCAGATTGCCGGCTGGTGCGCGCAGCATGGGGTGGCGCTGGTGCATTACTCCACCGACTATGTGTTCGATGGCCAGGGCAGCCAGCCTTACCGCGAAGACGATGCCACCGCCCCGCTGGGGGTGTACGGGCAGAGCAAGCGTGCGGGCGAGGAGGCCATCATCGCTTCCGGTGCGCCCTACCTGATCTTCCGCACCGCCTGGGTGTATGCCAGCCATGGCAGGAACTTCCTGCGCACGATGCTGCGCCTGGGCGCCGAACGCGAGCAGCTGGGCGTGGTTGCCGACCAGATCGGCAGCCCGACATCGGCAGCCTTGATTGCCGACATTACCCTGGCGGTGTTGCAGTCTGGCCAGTTGCAGTCCGGCATCTGGCACCTGACCGCCAGCGGCCAGACCAGCTGGCATGGGTTTGCTACCGAGATCTTTGCCCAGGCCCAGGCGGCCGGGCTGCTGCAGCACCAGCCGCAGCTTGCCGCCATCAGCACCGAGCAGTACCCGACCCCGGCAACGCGCCCGGCTTGGTCAGTGCTGGACAACAGCAGGCTGCAGGCCGATTTCGGCATCGTGCTGCCCGCTTGGCAGCAGGGCCTGGCGCAGGTCATTGCCGAGTTGGCGGCAAGCCGGATGAACTGAACCGACCGCGCAACAAAAACCCCGGCAATGCCGGGGTTTTTTGCAGGGCTGCAGCGGGTGCTCAGTCCTTGCCGAACAGGTCGCGGGTGTAGACCTTGTCCACCACATCGGCGATGTCATCGGTGATCCGGTTGGCCACGATTACATCGCTGACAGCCTTGAACTGGGCCAGGTCGTTGATCACCCGCGAGTTGAAGAACTCGTCCTGCTGCAGTACCGGCTCGAACACCACCACCTCGATGCCCTTGGCCTTGATCCGCTTCATCACCCCCTGGATCGAGGAGGCACGGAAGTTGTCCGAACCGGCCTTCATGATCAGGCGGTAGATTCCGACCACCTTCGGCCGCCGTGCCAGGATCTGGTCGGCGATGAAGTCCTTGCGGGTGGCATTGGAGGAGACGATTGCGGCGATCAGGTTCTGCGGCACGTCGCGGTAGTTGGCCAGCAGCTGCTTGGTGTCCTTGGGCAGGCAGTAGCCGCCATAACCGAAGGACGGGTTGTTGTAGTGCTTGCCGATGCGTGGGTCCAGGCCGACGCCATCGATGATGGCGCGGGTATCCAGGCCCAGGGTCTGGGCATAGGAATCCAGTTCGTTGAAATAGGCCACGCGCATGGCCAGGTAGGTGTTGGCGAACAGCTTGATCGCCTCGGCCTCGGTGGAGTCGGTGAACAGCACCGGTACCTCGGTATCCAGCGCACCTTGCTGGAACAGGGCGGCGATCGCTTCGGCCCGCTCGCTGCGCTCGCCGATGATGATCCGGCTCGGGTGCAGGTTGTCGTACAGCGCACGGCCCTCGCGCAGGAACTCCGGCGCGAAGATGATGTTGTCCGTGCCCAGCTGCTGGCGCAGATTGCGGGTGAAGCCCACCGGGATGGTGGACTTGATCAGGATCGTGGCCTGGCGGTTGACCGCCAGCACCTGGGAAATGACCGCTTCCACGGTGCTGGTGTTGAAGTAGTTGGTCTGCTCGTCGTAATCGGTGGGCGTGGCCACGATCACCAGGTCAGCCTCGGTGTAGGCCGTGGTGGCTTCCGTGGTAGCGCTCAGCTGCAATGGCTTTTCGGCCAGGTACTGGCTGATTTCCACGTCTTCGATTGGTGAGGTGCGCTGGTTGATCTGCGCGACCTTGCCGGCATCGATGTCCACCGCGGTCACGCGGTTGTGCTGTGCCAGCAGGATGGCATTGGAGAGCCCGACATATCCGGTACCAACGACGACGATGTTCATGCTTCAACTCATGGCTGTGCGCACACAGGGTGCGCGTGGGGCGGGCCTGAAGGCTCAGGCGCGGCCGTAGGTGTCTTCGAAACGGACGATGTCGTCCTCGCCGAGGTAGCTGCCGGACTGCACTTCGATCAGTTCCAGCGGCAGCTTGCCCGGGTTGCGCAGACGGTGGGTCACTCCCAGCGGGATGTAGGTGCTCTGGTTCTCGGTGAGCAGGATCACTTCCTCGCCGCGGGTGACTTCGGCCGTGCCGCTGACCACGATCCAGTGTTCGGCGCGATGGTGGTGCATCTGCAGGCTCAGGGTGCCACCGGGTTTGACCGTGATCCGCTTTACCTGGAAGCGCTCGCCCTGGTCAATCGAGTCATACGCGCCCCACGGGCGGTAGACCTTGCGGTGCCAGCTGGCTTCGGGGCGGCCTTCGGCCTTGAGCCGGGTGACCACATCCTTGACCTGCTGCACCTTGTCGGCATGTGCCACCAGTACCGCATCCTCGGTTTCCACCACGATAACGTTGTCCAGCCCGACCATGGCAATCAGGTGCTCGCCATAGGCATAACTGTTGCGGCAGTCGATGGCGATCACATCGCCGCGGGTGGCGTTGCCGTCGGCATCGCGCGGCGAGACATCGCGCAGCGCCGACCACGAGCCGACATCATTCCAGCCCGCGTCCAGGGCGATGACCACCGCATCACGGGTCTTCTCCATCACCGCGTAGTCGATGGAGTCGCTGGCAAGGGCGGTGAAGGCGTCCTTGTCCAAGCGGGTGAAATCGGCATCGCGCACGGCAGCGGCGAAGGCCTGGCGGCAGCCGGCTGCCATCTCCGGTGCAAAGTGCTCCAGCTCTTGCAGGTAACACGAGGCGCGCAGCAGGAACATGCCGCTGTTCCAGAAATAGTCGCCCGAGGCTACATAGCCTTCGGCCGTGGCCAGGTCTGGCTTTTCGACAAAGCGCTCGACTGCACGGACGCTGTCACTGCCCTGTGCCTTGATGTAGCCGTAGCCGGTTTCCGGGCCGGTGGGCACGATGCCGAAGGTGACCAGCTTGCCGGCAGCGGCGGCCGGTGCGGCGGCCAGCACCGCTGCATGGAAAGCGGCGGTATCGGTGATCACATGATCCGAGGCCAGCACCAGCAGCAACGGGTCGCTGCCATCGGCAATGGCTTCCAGTGCGGCCACGGCAATGGCCGGGGCGGTATTGCGGCCGACCGGCTCCAGCAGGATGGCCTGCGGC
>JBJEWP010000110.1:0-7440 GCA_051885115.1 Stenotrophomonas sp.
CTGTGGGATGTGCACCGCCACCGCATTGCCCCGGACCTGACCGCGTTGATTGCGGCCGGGCTGGACGATGGGCGCTGGCAGCTGCAGGCCGGTGGCATGGGTTCGGTCATGGCCGCTGGTGATGGCCGTTTGCATGTGCATCTGGCCAGCGGCCCGGCCGTCACGGTGGATGTGGTGGTCAATGCCACCGGCCTGCAGGTGCGCACCGCAGCGATGGACGATCCGCTGCTGCGCCAGCTGCTGGACAGTGGCCTGGCAGCCGTCGGTGCCCACGGCCTGGGCCTGGCGGTGGCCTGTGACAACGGCGGTGCGGCACGCTTGCTCGATGGCAGCGGCCAGGCGCAGCCGGACCTGCTGCTGGTCGGCAGCCTGCGCATGGGCGCGGAGTGGGAAACCATCGCCATCCCCGAGTTGCGGGCCCAGGCGGCGGCCAGCGCGGCGGCTGCCCTGGCCTGAGCCGGCAGCCGCAGGCGGGCCGGCGTTCGGGGGCGATCCCGTAGAATGGCGGCATGGATGTCTCTCACTTGCTCGATGGGCTCAATGCCGCCCAGCGCGAGGCCGTCTCCGCGCCTCCCGGTCACCACCTGATCCTTGCCGGCGCCGGTTCCGGCAAGACCCGTGTGCTCACCCACCGCATCGCCTGGCTGCACGAGGTGATGGGGGTGCCCACCCATGGCATTTTTGCGGTGACCTTCACCAACAAGGCCGCCGGCGAGATGCGCCAGCGCATTGATGCGCAGATGCCGTCCGGCAGCCGGGGCATGTGGATCGGCACCTTCCACGGCCTGGCCCACCGCCTGCTGCGCCTGCATTTCAACGAGGCGCGCCTGCCGGAAGGCTTCCAGGTGCTCGACAGCGATGACCAGCTGCGTCTGGTCAAGCGGGTGGTGCAGGCATTGCAGATTGATGACGCCAAGCACCCGCCCAAGCAGATTGCCTGGTGGATCAACGAGCAGAAGGACGAGGGCCGCCGGGCCCACCATATCCAGGCCGCCCCGCATGACCCGTGGACGGAGACCATGCGCCAGGCCTATGCCGCCTACCAGGAGCGTTGCGACCGTGCCGGCCTGGTCGACTTTGCCGAGCTGTTGCTGCGTGCCCACGAGTTGCTGCGTGACAACCCGGCCCTGCTGATGCATTACCGCGCCCGTTTCGGCCACCTGCTGGTGGACGAATTCCAGGACACCAACGCCATCCAGTACGCCTTCGTGCGGGTACTTGCCGGCGACAGCGGCCAGGTCTTTGTGGTCGGTGACGATGACCAGGCCATCTACGGCTGGCGTGGTGCCAAGGTGGAGAACGTGCAGGCTTTCCTGCGCGATTTCCCTGGTGCGCAGACCATCCGCCTGGAGCAGAACTACCGTTCCAGCGGCAACATCCTGGCCGCGGCCAATGCGGTGATCGAACACAACCCGGACCGTATCGGCAAGCAGCTGTGGACCGAGGCCGGCGAGGGCGATCCGATCGACCTGTATGCGGCCTACAACGAAATGGACGAGGCCCGTTACGTGGTCGGGCGTGCCCGCCAGTGGGTGCGCGATGGCGGCAGCTACTCCGATGTGGCCGTGCTTTACCGTTCCAACGTGCAGTCGCGGGCGATGGAAGAGGCCCTGCTTGCCGACCAGGTGCCCTACCGGGTGTATGGCGGCATGCGCTTTTTCGAGCGCGCCGAAATCAAGGACGCACTGGCCTACCTGCGGCTGATGACCAACCGCAGCGACGACGCGGCGTTTGAGCGGGCGGTCAACACCCCGACCCGCGGCATCGGCGAGCGCACCCTGGACGAAGTGCGCCGGCTGGCCCGCGAGCTGCGCATTTCCTTGTGGGACGCTGCCGAACTGGCTGCCCAGGGCAGCAACCTGGCCGCACGCGCACGCAATGCCCTGAACGGTTTCCAGCAGCTGATCACTGCCCTGGCCGGGGAAAGCGAATCCATGACCCTGGCCGAACGCATCGACCATGTGCTGGCACGCTCGGCGCTGCACGAGCACTGGGCCAAGGAAGGGCGCAACGGCCTGGATTCGGAGTCGCGCACCGAAAACCTCAACGAGCTGGTTTCGGTGGCCAGCCGCTTTGCCCGCCGCGAGGACGACCTGGAAGAAATGGGCGAGTCGATGAGCGAACTGGTCGCCTTCCTGTCCTATGCCTCGCTGGAAGCCGGCGAGGGCCAGGCCCAGGCCGACGAGGACGGCGTGCAGCTGATGACCCTGCATGCGGCCAAGGGCCTGGAGTTCCCGCTGGTGCTGCTGGTCGGCATGGAGGATGGCCTGTTCCCGTCGGCGCGCTCGATCGACGAGTCCGGACGGCTGGAAGAGGAGCGTCGGCTGGCCTATGTCGGCATCACCCGCGCACGGCAGAAGCTGGTGCTCACCTATGCCGAGAGCCGGCGCATCCACGGCCAGGAAAACTACAACGTGCCCTCGCGCTTCCTGCGCGAGATCCCCAAGCCACTGCTGCACGAAGTGCGCCCGAAGGTGCAGGTCAGCCGACCGTCCTCGCTGGGCGCTACGCGCAGTGCCGGCCATGCCGTGCTGGAAGCTCCGGCCATTGCCCTGGGGGCCAGCGTGAGCCATCCCAAGTTTGGCGAAGGCATGGTCACCGATTTCGAAGGCAGTGGCAGCCATGCCCGCATTCAGGTGGAATTTGCCGAGGCCGGCAGCAAGTGGCTGGTGCTGGCCTATGCCAACCTGAGCGTCATCTGATTGTTCCTGTTGCTGCCGCCCGGCCAGGGTGGCAGCCCTCCCTGTTCAAAGGTCTTGCCCATGTCCACCGATAGCGCCGGCGCCCCGGCCGTCTTCACCTTCACTGCCCGCCTGAATGCCCGGCTGCAGCCCGAGCATGCCCAGGAGCTGTTCGTCGAGCCGCTCTCGGCCTGGCTGCAGGACGCCGGCCAGGGCGATGCCGGGCTGGGCCAGGTCGGGCTGAGCCCGGAGGGCGAGGTGCTGTATGTGGACCTGCGCATTGCCCTGCAGTCCCAGAGCGAGGTGGCGGCAGTGATCGTCGGCCTGGAAGAACTGGGCGCGCCGCTGGCCTCGACCCTGCTGCTGCCCGGAGGCGAGCACGATTTTGGCCGGATGCAGGGCCTGGGCCTGTATCTGGACGGTCAGGACCTGGCCGACGAGGTGTATGAAACCTGTGATCCGCACGAGGTGTTTGAACAGGTGTCCCGTTGTATCGAGGGTCTGGGTGACATCTGCAGCTTCTGGCAGGGTGAGCGGGAGACGGCGCTGTACCTGTATGGCGAGGATGCGCAGGCCATGCAGCAGGCCATCGCCGGCTTCGTGGCCAGTTACCCGCTGTGCCAGGGCGCACGGATGGAGCGCATCGCCTGATATTTGATCCTGCGCAAGGCGGGGCGGATGATGGCAGGGTGTAATGCCCCCATCTTACGTACCCGCCGAGGACAAGACGATGTACAAGCGCATTCTGATTGCCGTGGACGGCTCGCCGCTGTCCAACCGTGGCCTGGAAAAGGGCCTGGAGCTGGCTGCCGGCCTCGGTGCCGAGGTGGACATCCTGACCGTGTGCGAGCCATGGGCGGTGGGTATGTACGACGCCATGGGCTGGAGCGCCGGTTACGAGAACAGCCCCAGGTATCTGGAAGACCGCCGCAAGCAGGCCATGGAAGTGCTGGAGCCGTGCGGGGCCGCCGCCGCCGCCGCCGGGGTCAAGGCCAACCTGCTGCATGTGATCGACCGCTATGCTGCTGACGGCATCATCGACACCATCGCCAGCCAGAACAGCGACCTGGTGGTGCTGGCCTCGCATGGCCGTCGCGGTATCAGCCGTGCCCTGCTCGGCAGCCAGACCGCCGAGGTGCTGGCGCGCGCCACCGTGCCGGTGCTGGTGATCCGCTGATCAGCCGGCCAAGGGGCCACCACGTTGCGCGCGGTGGCCACCGGCTGAGCGACGCCTCACCAGCTGAAGAGTTTCCAGTAGACCACCGGTACCTCGTCCTTGGGGTTGTCCATGCGGCCATCGCCATCGCGGTCATACAGGTAGTAGGGCACCCCGCGCGTGGGTTGCACCTTGATCATGCGCAGCTGGCCGGCTACCCGGTATTCGTACAGCATGTCGCCGTTTTCGCCGCTGCGGGTGGAAATCTGGGCACCGCTGACATCCACCGGGTAGGTGTCTTCCCGGTCGCTGCCGCTGGCGCAGCCGGCAAGCAGGGCTGCGGTGGAAAACAACACAAAGGCAAGCTGTCGGGTATCCATCGCAACCCCACCGGGCAGGGAATCGCCTGATCATACCCGGCCCGGCTCAGCAGGCTGCGCGTAGAATCGTCGGTATGAGCAGACTTGTCCTGATTGATGGCTCCAGCTATCTGTACCGCGCCTTCCATGCGCTCCCTCCGCTGACCAACGCCCAGGGCGAACCGACCGGGGCGCTGTTCGGCGTGGTCAACATGTTGCGCGCCACGCTGAAGGAGCAGCCCGCTTACGCCGCCTTCGTGGTCGATGCCCCGGGCAAGACCTTCCGCGACGAGATGTACGACCAGTACAAGGCCAACCGGCCGTCGATGCCCGACGAGCTGCGCGCCCAGGTCGAGCCGATGATGGCGATTGTGGAGGCGCTGGGCTTCCCCATCCTGCGTGTTGCCGGGGTCGAGGCCGATGACGTGATCGGCACCCTGGCCCTGCAGGGAGCCGCTGCCGGGCTGCAGGTCACCATCTCCACCGGCGACAAGGATTTTGCCCAGCTGGTCCGCCCGGGGGTGGAGCTGGTCAACACCATGACCGGCTCGCGCACCGATTCGGACGCGGCGGTGATGGACAAGTTCGGTGTGCGCGCAGATCAGATCATCGATTACCTGTCGCTGATGGGCGATGCGGTGGACAACATTCCCGGGGTGACCAAGTGCGGGCCGAAGACCGCGGCCAAGTGGTTGGCTGAATACGACAGCCTGGATGGGGTGATGGCCGCCGCCGCGACGATGAAGGGCAAGATCGGCGAGAACCTGCGCGAGGCCTTGCCCCGGCTGCCGCTGAACCGTGACCTGGTGACGATCAAGACCGATGTGGCGCTGGAGCAGGGGCCGACCGAGCTGAAGCTGCGCGAGCGCGATACCGAAGCGTTGGCCAGCCTGTATGCCCGTTATGGTTTCAACCGCGCGCTGGAGGAACTGGGTGTGGCCGCGCCGGCCGCCGAAGTGACCAGCACCGACCTGCGCGCAACCCCGGCCGGGCATGCCAAGGCGGCCAGCGCCCCGGCACCGACAGCCGCCGATCCGGCCCTGTCAGCCCCCGGCCAGTACGAGCTGGTGACCACCACCGAACAGCTGCAGGCCTGGGTGGCCACCCTGGGCGCTGCCGACGAGTTTGCCTTTGATACCGAAACCGATGCCCTGGATGCGATGACGGCCAACCTGGTCGGCATCAGCCTGTGCGCCACCCCGGGTGTGGCCTGCTACATCCCGCTTGGCCATGTGCTGGGCGATGACGGTGGCCTGCTCGGTCCGCAGCTGCTTGATGGCCAGCTGCCGATGGCGCAGGTGCTCGATGCCCTGCGTCCGCTGCTGGAAGATGCCGGCAAGGCCAAGATCGGCCAGAACGGCAAGTACGACCTGCATGTGCTGCGCCGGCATGGCATCGATGTGGCCGGCTACCGTGAGGACACCCTGCTGCAGAGCTTCGTGCTCAACGCCACCGCCACCCGGCACGACATGGACTCACTGGCCCGCTTCTACCTGGGCTATGAAACGCTCAAGTTCGAGGACGTGGCCGGCAAGGGGGCCAAGCAGGTCAGCTTTGCCCAGGTCAGCCTGGAGCAGGCCCTGGCCTATGCCGCCGAGGATGCCGATATCACCCTGCGCCTGCACCGGGTGCTGCGCCCGCAGCTGGCTGCGGTGTCGGCGCTGGAGCAGGTTTATGCCGACATTGAAATGCCGCTGGTGCCGGTACTGGCGCGGATCGAGGCCAATGGCGTGGCCATCGACAGCGCCGAGCTCAAGCGCCAGAGCGAGGACCTGTCCGCGCGCATGCTCGCGGCCCAGCAGAAGGCCACCGAGCTGGCCGGCCACAGCTTCAACCTGGATTCGCCCAAGCAGCTGCAGGCGGTGCTGTTTGACGAACTCGGCCTGCCGGCCCTGGTCAAGACCCCCAAGGGCGCGCCGTCCACCAACGAAGAAGCGCTGGAGGCCATTGCCGATGCCCACGAGCTGCCACGCATCATTCTCGAATACCGTGGCCTGACCAAGCTGCGCAGCACCTACACCGACAAGCTGCCGGAGATGGTCAACACGGACACCGGCCGCGTGCATACCAGTTACCATCAGGTCGGCGCGGCCACCGGACGCATGTCGTCTTCGGACCCGAACCTGCAGAACATTCCGGTGCGCACCGCCGACGGCCGGCGTATCCGCCAGGCCTTCATCGCCGCAGCGGGCAACAAGCTGGTGGCCTTCGACTACTCCCAGGTCGAGTTGCGGATCATGGCCCACCTGTCCGGTGATGCCGGCCTGGTTGCTGCCTTCCAGGCTGGCGCCGATATCCACCGGGCCACGGCGGCCGAGGTGTTCGGCAAGTCGCTGGAACAGGTCAGCGCCAACGAGCGGCGCTCGGCCAAGGCGATCAACTTCGGCCTGATCTACGGCATGGGTGCGTTTGGCCTGGCCAAGAGCCTGAATGTGGGCCGCAACGAGGCCCAGGACTACATCAACCTGTACTTCAGCCGGTACCCGGGCGTGCGTGACTTCATGGACCGCATGCGTGCCCAGGCCCATGACCAGGGCTATGTGCAGACCCTGTTCGGTCGCCGCCTGTACCTGGCCGACATCAACGCCCGCAATGCCAATCTGCGTGCCGGTGCCGAGCGGGCCGCGATCAATGCGCCCATGCAGGGCACCGCGGCAGACATCATCAAGCGCGCGATGACCGCCGTGGACGGCTGGCTGGCTGGCCAGGACGGGCAGGCCCGGATGATCATGCAGGTGCATGACGAACTGGTGTTCGAATGCCGCGAGGACTTCGTGCCGGTGCTGAAGGAGCATGTCAGCCGGTTGATGGCCGCTGCCGCCGAACTGGCGGTGCCGTTGGTGGTGGATTGCGGTGTCGGTGACAACTGGGAGCAGGCCCACTAACGATTCAGTGGATGAATTGCCGAATACGTGCCTTCATTTGCCGCATACGTGCCAAGTTACTGAATAACCGCTTAATTTAATCAAAATCCAGCGCTTTCCTTCACGAAATATCAAGGCAGACGGTGGTGTTATAGGTCCCGACAGATGCAACGTCTGTCGCGGATCTCTCCCATCCCCTGGAGACGATCTGGGAACGGGACCCCTCCCCAGGTTTCCGTTCCCCTGGCCCCGTCGACCCCCCCCTGGTCGTCGGGGCTTTTTATTGCCTGTGGCTTTGCCGGCGCTGAGTGCGCGAGCATGTCGACCCTGTTCCCTGTTCCCTGTTCCCTGTTCCCTGAGCCTGATGCGGCCATGAAAAA
>JBJEWP010000111.1:0-7421 GCA_051885115.1 Stenotrophomonas sp.
CATGGCCGCTGCGATCAATGCCAAGTCCGGCCAGACCAATGTCATTGCCGAAGCCCAGGATGACGGCTCGCTCAAGCTGACCCAGTACGTGGGCGATGCCGCGATCAGCGCCGCCACCGTCACCGTCACCGCCGGCGCCGATGCCAACGAGAAGGTCTCCGACCTGGACATCACCACCTTTGCCGGTGCGCAGAAGGCCATGCAGATTGCCGACAGCGCACTGAACGAAGTCAACTCGGCCCGCGCCGAGATGGGTGCGATCCAGAACCGCTTCTCCTCCACCATCGCCAACCTGTCCACCACCTCGGAAAACCTGTCGGCCTCGCGCTCGCGCATCCGTGACACCGACTACGCCAAGGAAACCGCCGAGCTGACCCGCACCCAGATCCTGCAGCAGGCCGGTACCGCCATGCTGGCCCAGGCCAACAGCTCCACCCAGAGCGTGCTCAGCCTGCTGGGCTGATCCGGCCACTGGCAGCAACACCACAGCCCCGCCAGCGTGCGGGGCTGTTTCGTTGTGGAGGCAATTGTGGCCCCTGACGGCTGGCGGCACGCTTCTTGCCTGTCACTACGGGTCGATGCAGGGCTAAAGCCGCCGTGGTTGCGGCCGATAGCCTTGCTGATCCTGTATTGATCATTTCGGGAACTGCCATGTCATCTCTTTACGCCGTCGGCTCCGGCCTGGACATCCCCACCCTGGTGGCCCAACTGGTGGCCGCCGACCGTGCGCCCACAGAGAACCGGATCAACAACCAGGGCACGGCGGCCACCGCCAAACTCTCGGCGCTGAGCACGATCAAGAGCGCGATGAGCAACCTGCAAAGCTCACTGACCACGCTCAACACCAACCTGTCCACGCCCACCTTCAAGTCCAGCGTGGCCGAGGGTGCCGGGTTCACTGCCAGCTCCACCGACAAGGCAACTGCCGGCAGCTACGACATCGAAGTGGTCAGCCTGGCCCGCGGCAACAAATTGACGTCGCCGGCCTTTGCCAGCGACGAGCTGGTCGGCGCCGGCACCCTGCAGCTGAGCTTTGGCCAGACCCAGCTGGAGGTCAGCGTCGGTGCCGACGCGACCCTGTCCTCGGTGGCCCGCCAGATCAACCGGGTGGCCGGTGGCAAGGGCGTGACCGCCTCGGTGATCACCTCCGATGCCGGCCAGCACCTGGTGCTGTCGGCCACCGGTACCGGAGCCGGCAACGCGGTGAGCCTGAGCGCCAGTGGCGATGGCCGCCTGGGCGAGCTGAGCTGGAATGGCAGCGCCGGCGGCATGCAGCAGACCATTGCCGCCAGCCAGGCCCAGGTGAAGATCGACGGCCAGCTGCGCAGCGGCGACAGCAACACCTTCACCGACCTGGTCGAAGGCATGACCATCAACCTGACCAAGGAAACCGCCGGGCAGTCGCACAAGCTGAGCATCGACACCGACAGCAGCCTGGCCAAGAGCAGCCTGCAGACCTTCGTCAGCACCTACAACGCCACCCTGGCCGCGCTGAAGTCCACCAGCTCCTACAACGCCGGAACCAAGACGGCCTCGGCCCTGACCGGCGACTCGATGGTGCGTTCGCTGCAGAACCAGCTGCGCAACATCATGGGCAGCAGCAATGTGGCCGAGCTCAAGGAGCTGGGCATCACCTCGGCCAAGGACGGCACCCTGACCTTCAGCAGCAGCCAGTTCGACAAGGTGCAGGCCGAACAGCCGGCACTGGCGGCCAAGGTGCTGGGCAAGGACGGCAGCCTGAGCAACAGCCTGAAGTCGCTGCTGGAGGCCAACCTGGACAGCGGCAAGGGCGTGCTGGTGCAGCGCACCGATTCGCTCAACAAGCAGATCAGCAAGCTGGAAACCGAGTTGGACAACCTGGATGTACGCATGGAGAAGGCCTATGAGCGCTACACCCGGCAGTTCACTTCGATGGACACCCTGGTGGCGCAGATGCAGAACACCTCCAACTACCTGACCACCCAGCTGGCCAACCTCAACAAGCAGAGCCGCTGACCCCACCTGCCAGGCCGTGTGCTGCCTGCGCCGGTCCGCCCCAAGGAGCCCATTGCCCATGTACGCCAGCCGTCAGTCCGCCGAGCAATACCGCAAGGTCGGCGCCACCAGTTCGATCCTCGAAGCCGACCCGCGCAGGCTGGTCCAGTTGCTGCTGGAAGGTGCCAGCAGCCGCCTGCGTCTGGCCATCGCCCACATGGAGCGCGATGACCAGGCCGCCAAGGGCAAGGCCATCGGCCGGGTCTGCGACATCATCGGCCACCTGGCCAGCTCGCTGGAACACCAGCGCGGCGGCGAGATCGCCGACAACCTGGCCGCGCTGTACGACTACATCCTGCTGCGCATCACCCGTGGCAACCTGGACAACGACCGCCAGGCCCTGGAAGAAGCCCTGGACCTGCTCGGCCAGATCGAATCGGCCTGGTCGGCGATGCCGGCCGCCCAGCACACCGCCAGTGGAGCCAGCGCATGAGCCCGCACGCAGACGATGCCATTGATCTGCTCCATGGACAGCTCGATGCCCTGCGCGAAGCCCTGGAGCAGGAAGACGGCGCGCTGGCCGAGCAGATCCTGCACAGCCATGACCGCCAGCTGCGCCAGTACATCGAGCAGGTCGGTCCGGCCGCCAGCCTGGACGGCCTGCGTACCCTGCTCGGGCTGCAGCACAGCCTGAGCCGGGACATGCTGGCCCGCCGCGACCAGGCCAGTGCGCGCCTGCGTGCCCAGCGCCACTCCCGCCAGGCGGCCAGCGCCTACCAGCATGCACGGGCGCTGTAATGGACCCGCTCAGCGCCGACAGCAGCCTGTTTGACGACACCCTGTTCAACGATGTGGACCTGCCGCTGATGCTTGATCCGCAGCCGCCGGCGACCACCGCCGGGGCCGAATTGCGCCTGCGCGCCATTGCCCTGGTCGAGGACGGCCGCAGCGAGGACAGCGAGGAGCGCAACGAGAACACCCCGGCCCTGCACCGGCTGGAAGCCAAGCTGGACCTGGTGCTGGCCCTGTGCGCCAGCCTGGTGGCCCAGCAACGCCCGCCGCTGCTCACCCTGCCGGTGCGCTGGTCGGCACGCGGGCTGCGCCTGCACTGGCCGCACAGTGCCGGGCCGCTGCCGGCGGTGGCCAGCATCATCGTGCAGGCCGCTGACTGGCTGCCCGACCCGGTGCAGCTGCCGGCCAGCGTGCTGGCCAGCCAGGCCGACACCGATGGTCAGCAGGTATGGCTGGGCTTCGGCCCGCTCGGCGATGGCCTGCAGGCCGCGCTGGAACGCCATGTCTTCCGCGTCCACCGCCGTCAGGTGGCCAGCAGCCGTCGCCAGCGATGAGTTGCTGCGGTTTGCCGGGCAATGACCGCTTCGGCTATCGTTCACGCTTGCCTACCGAGCTGACCTGAGCACCGTGCGAGTCCTGATTGTCGACGACCACACCCTGGTACGTGCCGGCCTGAGCCGGCTGTTGCAGGGCTTTGCCGGGGTCAGCGTGGTGGCCGAGGCCAGCACCGCCGAGCAGGCGGTGGTGCAGTTCAAGCACTACCTGCCCGACCTGGTGCTGATGGACCTCTCCCTGCCCGGGCGCAGTGGCCTGGACGCACTGGACATGCTCAAGAGCCACAGCCATCGCGCGCCGGTGCTGATGATGTCCATGCACGATGACACCGACCATGTGCGCGATGCGCTGCAACGTGGTGCCGCCGGCTTCATCGTCAAGGACGCGGCCCCGCAGGAACTGGAAGTGGCCCTGCGCGCAGCCTGCAGCGGCCAGGTTTTCCTCAGCCCGCAGATTTCCGCACGCCTGCTGGCGCCGATGCTCGGCGGCGAAAAGCCCAGCGGCGTGGCCGCCCTGCCGCCACGCCAACGACAGATCCTGCGCCTGCTCGGCCAGGGCCTGAGCAACAAGGAAATTGCCGCCGAACTGGCGATCAGCATCAAGACCGTGGAAACCCACCGCGCGCGCATGATGGAAGCACTGGGCTGCCGCCGCGCCAACGACCTGCTGGTGCTGGCTGTACGGCTCGGGGAAAAACTGCAGTAGGCGTCACGGTTTCATCAAGTGCGCCTTGCCAGTCACTTTTTTCCGGCATGGCGACGGAAGCCCGGCGCAAAAAACCCGTGCAAACAATCCCTTTCATGTCAACACAGGGTGAATGTAGGGATATTCCCCACATCCTGTCAGGCACCACCCCTCGCAGGTAAGGCACCCCCCGATTATTTCCATGGCGGCTTGGGCAGATCATGCCTGCCATCGCGCCGACTCTCTGGCGCAGCTCGCATCGCATCGGGGGATCGCCATGAAAGCCACTCTTTCAGCCCAGCTTGGGCAACAGCTGCATCTGACACCGGCCCTGCTGCAGTCGATCCGCCTGCTGCAGCTGACCGGTATGGAGCTGGAACTGGAAATTGCCCAGGCGCTGGAAACCAACCCGCTGCTGGAAGTGGTCGAAGACAGCCAGCCGCAGCAGCGCGAGGTCAGTGCCGACCCGCAGCTTGATACCGCCGCCTTCGATGAACTGCCGGAAAGCCAGATGTGGGACGTGCCCAGCGCCAGCTGGAACGACGGCGACCTGGACCGCATGGCCAACATCGCCGCCGGCGGCTCCACCGACCCGGGCTGGCAGTTGCTGCAACAGCTGTCACTGGAGCTGCCCCCGGCGCAACTGGCCATCGCCGCGTTCTGGCTGCAACACATTGACGAGGCCGGCTACCTGGACGGCGAGCTGCAAGCACTGCAGGCACGTGGTGCGGCCGAGCTGGGTATCGAGCCCGGGCAGATGGAGTGGATCCGTCAGCGCCTGCTGCACGGCGAACCGGCCGGCATCTGCGCAACCGATGCACGCGAGGCCCTGCGCGCCCAGCTCGACGCCCTGCCCGGCACGGTTGCCGCACGCCCGCTGGCACGCCAGCTGCTGGCCCTGGACCGCGAGCTGTTGCTGGGCGGCTGCACCGACAGCCTGGCCTGTGCCCTGCAGCGCGACCCGGCCGACGTGGCCGAAGCGCGTGCCCTGCTGCGCCAGCTGCAGGCCCACCCGGCGCAGTCGCTGCTGCCCGAGCAGGACCCGAGCATCGTCCCCGACGTGGTCTGCTGGCATGCCGATGGCCAGTGGCGGGTGGCCCTGAACCGCCGCAGCAACCAGCGCGTGGCCATCCCCGCCCATTACGAGCAGGCCCTGGCCAGCTGCGCCGACGACCTTTCCCCGGCCATGCGCGAACAGCTCAACCAGGCGCGCTGGCTGACCCGCGGCCTGGCCATCCGCCACGACACCCTGCTGCGCACCACCCAGGTCATCGTCTCCCACCAGGCCGCCTTCCTCAGCCGCGGCGAAGAAGCCATGGCGCCGTTGACCCTGAAGCAGGTGGCCGAAGCCATCGGCATGCACGAATCGACCATTTCGCGCATCACCACCGGCAAGTACCTGCAGACCCCGCGCGGCACCTTCGAGCTCAAGCGCTTTTTTGCTGTCAAACTTGAAGGGGCAAGCGTGTCCGGTGCCGCGGTCAAGGCCATGGTCCGCCGCTTGATCGACAACGAACCGGCCGGCCGGCCGCTCGCCGACGAGGCCATTGCCGGGCTGCTGGCGCGCCAGGGCATCCAGGTCGCGCGGCGCACGGTGGCCAAGTACCGCGAACAGCTGGACATCGCCCCGGCCCGCGAGCGCCGCCGCAACCAAACCGCATCGCTGGCCCGGGCCAGCTGAGGAGATGACAACGATGAGCAAGGTCACCGTGCTGCTGGTGGACGACCATGAGGGCTTCATCAACGCTGCGCTGCGCCACTTCCGCCGCTTCACCTGGCTGGAAGTGGTGGGCACCGCGGCCAATGGCCTGGAAGCGATCGAACGCTCCGAGGCGCTGCGCCCGCAGGTGGTGCTGATGGACCTGGCCATGCCCGAGATGGGCGGGCTGCAGGCCACCCGCCTGATCAAGACCCAGGACGATGCGCCGTACATCGTCATCGCCAGCCATTTCGATGACGCCGAACACCGCGAGCACGCCCAGCGTGCCGGGGCCGATGGCTTTGTCAGCAAGCTTTCCTACATCCAGGACGTGATGCCGATCCTGGAGCGCCACCTGCAGGGGGAAACCACCCATGAGTGAGTCACGCATCCTGGTGCTGGACAGCGACGCTGTCCGCGCCGAACGCACCCTGGCCCTGCTCCAGTTCATGGACTTCAACCCGCGCTGGGTGGCCGAGGCCGCTGACCTGGACCTGTCCCGGCAGCGCCCCAACGACTGGATGGCGGTGGTGGTCGGTGAGCTGGCCGAGGGCACCGACAACAGCCAGTTCTTCAGCTGGCTGGCACGCTCTGCGCTGCCGCCGCCGGTAATGATGCTCGATCCGTCCATCGCCCCCCAGGCCATGGACGCCGGCATCCACGAGGCCAACCTGTGGCCGCTGGAATGGCCGCTGCGCCACGCCCAGCTGGAAGGCCTGCTGCGCCGCGCCTCGCTCAAGCGCCTGGACGCCGAGCACCAGGCCAGCGCCCCGGACAATGCCGGCCCGACCGGCAGCAGCCCGGCGGTCAGCGTGCTGCGCCGGCTGATCGAACAGGTGGCCAATTTCGACACCACCGTGCTGGTGCTGGGCGAATCGGGCACCGGCAAGGAAGTGGTCAGCCGCGCCATCCATGCCGGCTCGCCGCGCCGTGACGGCCCGTTCGTGGCGATCAACTGCGGCGCGATTCCGGCCGAACTGCTGGAAAGCGAACTGTTCGGCCACGAGAAGGGGGCCTTCACCGGCGCCCTGAACGCCCGCAAGGGCCGTTTTGAAATGGCCGAGGGCGGCACCCTGCTGCTGGATGAAATCGGCGACATGTCCCTGCCGATGCAGGTCAAGCTGCTGCGCGTGCTGCAGGAACGCAGTTTCGAGCGCGTGGGCGGCAACCAGACCATCCGCTGCAATGTGCGGGTGATCGCCGCCACCCACCGCGACCTGGAAACCCGCATCGCCGAAGGCAAGTTCCGCGAGGACCTGTTCTACCGCCTGAACGTGTTCCCGATCGACGTGCCGGCCCTGCGCGAGCGCAGCGCCGACATCCCGGCGCTGGTGGACACCATTGCCACCCAGCTTTCGCGCACCGGCCGTGGTGAAGTACGTTTTTCCAGCGAGGCCCAGCAGGCACTGGCCGCCTACCGCTGGCCGGGTAACGTGCGCGAGCTGACCAACCTGGTCGAGCGCCTGGCCGTGCTCCACCCCGGTGGCCTGATCCGGGTCCAGGACCTGCCGGCCCGCTACCGCGGCGATTACCCGCTGCTGCCCGAAGGCGAGGCCGAGGAACGCAACGAGCTGCGCCTGGCCATCCACAACCTGCCCTCGGCCCTGCCGCCGCCGGCCCCGGTCGCCGAAGCGGCCCCGGCTGCCGGCAGCGCCGATACCGCCCACGATGTCACCGCCCTGCCCGATGACGGCCTGGACCTGAAGGACCACATGGC
>JBJEWP010000112.1:0-7375 GCA_051885115.1 Stenotrophomonas sp.
ACCGACTTCCGCGGCGAGCTGTTCGAAGGCAGCCAGTACCTGCTGGCCTGGGCCGACGAGATGCAGGAGATCAAGACCATCTGCCATTCCGGCAAGAAGGCGATCATGAACGTGCGCGTGGACGCGCAGGGCCACGCGGTGCAGGACGGCCCGCAGGTGGAGATCGGCGGCAACGAGCGTTATGTGTCGGTGTCGCGGGCCGAGTTCAAGAAGGTCACCCAGGGCCAGGGCGCGATCGAGCCGCTGCAGGACGTGCTGCCGCTGTAAGCGGCCAGCGGCCCGGGCGCAGTCATTCCGGTCGGCCGGACCTGCTTGCGGCAATCACCGTGCCCAGCCGCCCGAGGCGGGTGCGGCTGTGGAACAGGTGGGTCAGCAGGGCGGTGATCCCACCGAACAGCAGGAACAGGCTGCCGGTCTGCGGCTCCTGCCACCCCACCACCAAAGCGGGCGGCAGCGCCAGCAACAACACGCTCCACCAACGTGCCAGGCCCTTCCAGGCCAGCAACGCATACAGCGGTGCCCCGAACAGCAAGGCCACCAGGCCGCCGGCGATCAGCGCAAAGAAGCCCACCAGCAGCAGCAATGAAGCGAGCTCTCCCGGGTCGGCAGCAACACTGCTGCCGATCCATTCCGATGCCAGAACGCAAGCAGCCCCAAGCAGGCTGGCGATGGGCAGGGAAAGCAGGACCGCCAGCACACTGCTGAACAGGTAACCGGCATACGTCCGCAACGACGATGGCATCAGACAGTACTCCCGTGGGTCCATTCAGCGCTGGCAATGCCCGCACCACACCGTGGCACGCTGGGCGATCATCGCGTGCTTGAGCGCCCGCCCGCAGCCCGGGCAGGGTTGGCCTTCGCGCCCGTACACCAGCAGCTCCTGCTCGAAATAGCCGGGCAGGCCGTCGGGGCTGATGAAGTCGCGCAGGGTGGTGCCGCCACGGTCGATGGAATAGGCCAGCACCTGCTTGATCCGCTCGCCCAGCCGCCGGTAGCGCTCGCGCGAGATGCCACCGGCCGCGCGCAGCGGGTTGATCCCGGCCAGGTACAGGCTTTCGGCGGCGTAGATGTTGCCTACCCCGACCACCACCGCCTGGTCCATCACGAACGCCTTCACCGCTGCCTTGCGGCCCCGGCTGCGGGCAAACAGGTAGTCGCCGTCGAAGGCGTCATCCAGTGGTTCCGGGCCCAAACCGGCCAGTAGTTCGTGGGTGGTGCCGGCCGGCTGCCAGAGCACCGCACCGAAGCGCCGCGGGTCGTTCAGGCGCAGCACCTTGCCGTTGTCCAGGCTGATGTCGACATGGTCGTGGCTGCGCAACGGGGTGTCGCCGGGCAGCACACGCAAGCTGCCGGTCATGCCCAAGTGGACGATCACGCTGCCGCTGGGGACATCGATGAGCAGGTACTTGGCCCTTCGGCGTACCGCCAGGATCGGCTGCCCGGCCAACAGGGCATCCAGGTCGGCCGGGATCGGCCAGCGCAGGTTGGCGCGGCGGGCAATCACACCGTGGATGCGACGCCCCTGCACATGCGGGGCCAGGCCACGGCGGGTGGTTTCGACTTCAGGCAATTCAGGCATGCGCCGATTGTACCCAGCACCTGCCTGTGCCAGTTCAGCGCGGCGGTGCGGCCAGCTCGGCCGCGCTCAGGTAGCCATCGCCATTGGCATCCTGGCGGGCAAAGCGCTGGGCGATCTGCGCCACATGGGCAGCATGGGTGATCGGCCGGCCACGCCCGCCAGGCAGCTCATCGGCGCTGAGCACGCCATCACCGTTGCGGTCCATGCGGGCAAAGCCGTAGCCCATCCAGGCCTGGTATTCGTCCAGGCTGATGCGGCCATCACCATCGCTGTCCATCCGCTGCAGATAACCACCGGTGGTTTCCACTGCCGGCTGTGCGCCCGGTGCGGCATCGCCGGCCCACGCCCACAGCGGCGGGCACAAGGCCAGCCACCCGGCCATGGCGCACAGACAATGGTGGTGCCCTCTGCGGGCGTTCAATGGGATGTGCGGCACAAATTCACTTCGTGGCGGCCTCAGGTAAAGACATCTTCGTTGCTGTCGCGCCAAACTGCACCTGTCGCCTTCATGCCGGCGGCTTCCCTTCCCTGTGGAAAACCGCATGCTCCCCTCCCTTGCCACGCCTGCCGGCGTGCCCCTGATCCAACTTGACCAGGCCCATGTGATCCGTGGCCAGGTACGCGTCCTGCACGGCCTGAGCCTGGCCATTGCCCAGGGCCAGCACACCGCCCTGCTCGGCCCCAATGGCTGTGGCAAATCCTCCTTCATCAAGCTGATCACCCGCGAGCTGTACCCGCTGGCGCGCGGCGACGGCCAACCGGCAGTACAGGTGCTGGGTCAGAGCCGATGGCAGGTGGACCGCCTGCGCAGCCAGCTGGGCATTGTCAGCGGTGACCTGGAAGGCAGCCTGGCCGACCAGCACGGGCTGGATGCGCTGGCCGCGGTGATCTCCGGCTTCTTTGCCAGCCATGTGGTGCCGGCGCACAAGCTGGTCAGCGAACAGATGCGCCAGCAGGCGCTGGCCGCGCTGGCCCAGGTGGGGGCCCAGGCCCTGGCCGACCGCCCCTACGCCCAGCTGTCGGCCGGGCAGCGGCGCCGGGTGCTGATCGCCCGCGCCCTGGTCAACCAACCCAAGGCCCTGTTGCTGGATGAACCCTCCGCCGGGCTGGACGTGGTGGCCCGCCAGCAGCTGCTCGATGCGCTGTCACGGCTGGCCCGCCAGGGCATCACCCTGCTGCTGGTGACCCACCACATCGAAGAGGTGATCCCGGAAATCGAGCGCGTGCTGCTGATGCGCGACGGCCACATCCTGGCCGACGGCCCGCGCGATGTGGTGCTGCGTGATGGCCCCTTGTCGGCTGCCTTCGATGCCCCGCTGCATATCCACCAGCACGACGGCCAGCTGCAGGTACGGGTACTGCCGGCCACGGCCTGAACCGGCGCCGGGCCCAACCACAACGGGGCCGGCAATGCCGGCCCCGTTGCTTGCCACAGCAGCATGGACAGGATCAGAAACGCAGGGCGCGGGCCCGTCGCTCGATCGGCGCCATCCGGCTCTGGTCGTGCAGCTCCACCTCGCGCAGCTCGAACGGTGCGCCATAGCCGGCCGGCAGGGCGACATCGGCGAAGGACAGGCCGAGCTGGCCACGCCCTGCAGCGTTGAACCAGGCCGCACTGTGGCCCTGGGCCACCGGGCGCAGCACGCCATCGCTGCCGGTGGCAAACAGGGTCGCCCGCACCTCGTAACGGCCCGGCGCCCCCACCTGCAGCGGGAAGCGCAGGTCGGCCAGGCTGCCGGCACTCACCGCGCCGGCGATGCGGGCGGTCGGCCGGGCCACGGCGAAGGCCAGCCGGCTGTCACGGGCAATGCCGCCCTGCTCGGTGAACACCTGCAGCTCCCACAGCCCGGGGCTGCTGCTGCCTTCGGCCGGCAACGCGATATTGGCCGCCAGGCCACCACTGCGCCCGGCCTGCAACGGCACCTCCCAGCTGCGCCCATCCGGGGCCACCAGCAGGCCCTGCCCGGCCAATGCCGAACGCGACAGCTTGCCGGCCAGGCTGGCCGGGGCGGTCTGTGCCCCGTCCATGTCCACCTGCAGACCGATGCGTGAACCGGCCAGGGCCACCGCGCGGTCGGTACGTGCCCGCAGTACCACCGGGCTGTTGGGTTCGAGCACCTGCAGCACGTACTGGCCCTGGCCATCGTTGGCCTGCAGGCGATAACGGCCGACATCACCGGCTTCCAGTTTGAGCAGGGTGCTGCCGCTGGCCACGGCCATCCCGGCCTGCTGCAGCTGGGCGCTGTCGAACTGGCGGGTGGCCATTTCACGGTTGCCGGCATCACGCACCTTCAGCCCCTGTGCCGGCAAGGCGCGTGCACCAGCGGCCGGGCTGAGCTGGATCACCGCACCGGGAGCGGACAATTCCAGCTCGACCCCGCGGGCCAGCTCGGCCGCCTCCACGGTGCGCCAGAAACTGCGGCTTTCCATCACTTCCGGGGCCGCCGCGGCCACGGCCTGGCCCGGGTCCAGGGCCCAGGCAAACTGCACCGGAGCACGTTCGAACTGGCCCGGCGGCAGTGGAGCGGCCACCACACTGGCCACCGTACGGTCTGCCACGGCGGCCACCGCCGGGTTCTTCTCGATCAGGCTGCTGCTGGCAGCCCAGGTACCACTGCTGGCCCCGGCAAGGGCCAGGGCGATCATCAAACGGGTGTTCATCGCGCAGCTCCTCACAGGTTCACGTCGGCACGCAGGATGGTGTCCAGGTTGAAGCAGTTGCGCCGGCTCTGGCCATGGCTCAACGGCTCGGCGCCCTTGGTGCGGGTGATGTCGCGGAACCACACGGTGCCGGCCGCCGACTGGCTGGTGCAGTTCAAAAAGCCATCCGAGCACGATGCCAGCCAGTTCTGGGTGGCTTCCAGGCCGACGTTGGAGGCATAGCCGCCGCAGTAGCTGTCACTGTCGAACGGCGAGGATTCCACGTCAGTGCCGACCACCGCACGGAACGGCTTGGGCAGGGCCGGACGGCCGGCGGTGCCGTACAGGTTGTTGGCGTTGTAGGTGGCCATCCAGCTGACCTGCTGCATGCGCACCGCATCGCTCTTGTAGCCGAGCAGCCAGCCCAGCGACTGTTCGAACATATTGCCGTTCATCACCGCATCGGCCAGCGGCGTACCGGCCGAGGACGGCGCCAGCGCGTTGACCTTGCGCACCTTGGCAATGATGTTCGGGTAGCGGCTGTCCCAGGTCGGGTTGGACAGGATCCAGCGCATCACGTTGCCGCCATTGGAGTGGGTGATCACCGTCATCGAGGTGATGCCCTTGGCATTGATGAAGCTGGTCAGCTGGGTGGCCAGGCAACCGGCCGCCTCGCTGGTCCACATGTAGGCTTCGAAGTTGCAGTTGATCACCGCATAGTTGGCGCTGTTGGGCAGGCCGGCGCGCACCGTGTTGACGATCGCCGGCTGCCAGTAGTTGTTCAGCGCATCGGTCTGGTGGCCGGTGCCATGAACAAACACCACCCCATGGTTGGCCTGCGCCTGGGCGGCGCCGAGCAGGCCCAACCCGAGCACCCCGGCACAGGCCAGGCGTTGCATTGCAATTGCCATATCCACTCCCTCGATGGATTGATCTGGCCGACGGCGGGACGACTCCCCTGCTCCCTGCCGCCAGGCACGGCGGTGCCGTGCGGCTCGATTCTGTGTCCAGAGCGCATTGTGAATACGTGCATGGATCACACTCCCCGGGCGGCTGCAACGCGGGCACGACAAAAAAGGGGCGCGGTTGCCCGCGCCCCTTGTCCGGTCTGGCGGCGTTGGATGCCTCAGAAGCGGGTCTTGAACTCCACACCCACCACGCGCGGCTCGTTGATGAAGCCGGTGCGGTTGTTGAAGTCGATCGCGCCGGTGGCACGGATCTGGTTGGTGATGTTGCGGCCGTACAGGGCCAGGTCGTAGTCACCCTGGTTCCAGCTGTAACCCAGGCGCAGGCCACCTTCGGTCAGCGACTTGCCGGTGAACTCCTTGGACTCGTACAGGAAGAAGTTCACATCGCTGCGGTAGGCCCAATCGGTGAACACATAGAACTCACCGGCATCGCCCACCGGGGTGGACCAGCGCGCGGTCAGGTTGTGGGTCCACTTCGGTGCCTGCGGCAGCGAGTTGCCGTTGATCAGCACCTTGCCGTTGGCATCGACCGGGTTGGTCACGGTGCAGGCCATGCACGGGGCCACCGACAGGCCGGCATCCTTGATCTCGGTGTGGTTGTAGCCACTGCCCAAGGTGACCAGCAGGGAGTCGGTCAACCAGGCCTGCATGTCGATTTCAAAGCCCTTGCCCACACTCTTGTCGGCATTGAGCAGGATGTTGGCATTGCCGGTGGCGCCACCCACGGCGGTCAACTGCTGGTCCTTGACGCGGTAGTGGAAGACGCTGGCATTGATGCGGGCGCGGTTGTTCCACAGGTCAGCCTTCATGCCCAGCTCGAAGGACAGCACGGTTTCCGGGCTGGCCACGGTCTTTTCGTTGAAGGCGCCGGCCGACTGGATCGAGCTGCCACGGAAGCCGGTGGCCACACGGCCGTAGACGTTGACGTCGTCATTGACCGCATAGGTGGCCGAAGCGTCCCAGTTGAACTTCTTGTCCTTGGTCGAGGCGCTCAGGAACGGGTCCACCGCATCGCCATTGGCATAGGCCAGCTGCTGGGCAGCCAGCAGGCCGGCCAGGTCGCACTTGGCCGACAGCACGCACGGGGCGAAACCGTTGTTCCAGTAATCCTTGACGATCAGGTCCTTCTCATCGACGGTGTAGCGCAGGCCGGCGCGCAGCTCCAGCTTGTCGGTGGCCTGGTAGTTGATGCCGCCGAACACCGCCCAGGCGTCGTTGGCCTGGTTGATGCGCTGGAAGCCGTCCTGCACCGAGCCATTGGTGGTGTCGTAGCTGACGCTGTCCACGTCATAGTCTTCGTTGAAGTAGAAGACGCCGGCCTGCCAGTTCAGCGGGCCGCCGTACTGCGACTCGATGCGGAACTCCTGGGTGAACTGCGAGTGGTGCGGAATGCCGTCGGCGGTTTCCGAGGCAAACGGCACGTCGGCGGTGTAGAACTCGTTGGTGCCGTCGATGTCGCCGACGCTGAAGGTTTCCAGGGTCTCGAAACCGGTGATCGAGTGCAGGCGGTAGCTGCCCAGGTCCCAGACCAGGCGGGCGTTGGCACCCTGGCTTTCCAGCTCGGAATGGTTCTGGCCGTCGATGGCGATGCTGTTTTCGTCAAAGCCGTCGACAAAGTCATTGCTGCCCGGCTTGAAGATGTTGCCGCGGAACAGGCGTGCGGTGCCGTTGAGGCGGCGGGCATGGGCGCCGAACAGGGCCTCGAAATCCTCGCCTTCGTACAGGAACTGCACGCGGGCGGCGGTCTCGTCATAACCTTCCAGGCCGTCGTTGGGGCCGGTGCCGGTGTTCTTTACCCAGTCGTCGCGACGCTGGTACAGCATCGAGGCGCGGGCCGACCAGCGCTCGCTCAGGGCACCGCCGACGGCGCCTTCCACGTTCCACAGGTTGTCGCTGCCGTAGCCGACCTTGCCGTAGCCTTCGAACTCCTGCGACGGGCGCACCGAGTCGAACTTGACCACGCCGGCCGGGGTGTTGCGGCCGAACAGCGAGCCCTGCGGGCCGCGCAGCACTTCCACCTGCTGGATGTCGAACAGCGGGAAGCCCTTCAGGATCGGGTTTTCCTGCACGATGTCGTCATACACCAGCGACACCGGCTGGGAGGTGTTCATGCGGAAATCGGTGTTGCCGTAACCGCGGATGTAGAAGCGCGGGAAGGCACGGCCGAAGGACGATTCGATGTTCAGGC
>JBJEWP010000113.1:0-5608 GCA_051885115.1 Stenotrophomonas sp.
GGCGTGCTGACCCGCCTGACCGCTGCCGGCGCGATCTACCTGATCATCGTCTGTCTGCTGCCGGAAATGCTGCGCGCCCAGATGGGGACCTCGTTCTATTTCGGGGGCACTTCGCTGTTGATTGTGGTCGTGGTGGTGATGGACTTCATCGCCCAGCTGCAGGCCCACCTGATGAGCCATCAGTACGAGAGCCTGCTGAAAAAAGCCAACCTGAAGGGTGGCAACCGCAGTGGTTTCGCTCGCGGCTGATCACTGCTACAATTTCGTCTTCCTTGTGCGAGAGCTTTCCGTTACGCGGTTCGCTCTCCAGACGAAGGGCGGCCCCTGCAGCGGTTCCGGGTGGGGGTGAGATCTTGGTTGTCCTGCGCGGGAGTAGCGCAGGCGGGGCGCAGGCAACTGCAAACCAGCCAGGTCCGACGCCGGAGCATGGGCACACTCCCCACGCCGAACCTGCCTGGCAACAGCGAGCAGGTTTCAATGCAAGCCGGAACCTGTAAGTCGCACGTTCATTTTTGATCCATCCTGCCGGCTTTGCGCCTTGTTTGTGCGCAGTCGGTCAACACTCAGCTGGAGAACCGCGTAATGGCGCGTATTGCAGGCGTCAACCTGCCAGCCCAGAAGCATGTCTGGGTCGGGTTGCAAAGCATTTACGGCATTGGCCGTACCCGTTCGAAGAAGGTCTGCGAAGTTGCAGGCGTTGCTACGACCACCAAGATCCGTGACCTGTCCGAGCCGGAAATCGAGCGCCTGCGCGCCGAGATCGGCAAGTACATCGTCGAAGGCGACCTGCGTCGCGAAATCGGTATTGCCATCAAGCGTCTGATGGACCTGGGCTGCTACCGCGGCCTGCGTCACCGTCGTGGCCTGCCGCTGCGCGGTCAGCGTACCAAGACCAATGCCCGCACCCGCAAGGGTCCGCGCAAGGCTCTGAAGAAGTAAGGGACTAGAACATGGCTAAGCCCGCTGCTAAGCAGACCAAGAAGAAGATCAAGCGCGTTGTCACCGACGGCGTCGCCCACGTCCACGCTTCGTTCAACAACACCATCGTGACCATCACTGACCGCCAGGGCAACGCTCTGTCGTGGGCTACCTCCGGTGGTGCTGGTTTCCGCGGTTCGCGCAAGTCGACTCCGTTCGCAGCCCAGGTTGCCGCCGAAAAGGCTGGCCGCGCTGCTCTGGATTACGGCGTGAAGTCGCTGGAAGTCCGCATCAAGGGCCCGGGTCCGGGTCGTGAGTCGGCCGTGCGTTCGTTGAACAACGTGGGCTACAAGATCACCAACATCATCGACGTGACGCCAATCCCGCACAACGGGTGCCGTCCGCCGAAGAAGCGTCGCGTCTAAAGGAGCGATAAAGAAATGGCTCGTTATATCGGTCCTACCTGTAAGCTCGCTCGTCGCGAAGGCGCTGACCTGTCGCTGAAGAGCCCCGCCCGTGCGCTGGATTCCAAGTGCAAGCTGGAGCAGAAGCCCGGCCAGCACGGCGCAACCAACACCCGCAAGGGCAAGCTGTCCGACTACGCCAACCAGCTGCGCGAAAAGCAGAAGGTCAAGCGTATCTACGGCCTGCTGGAGCGTCAGTTCCGCAACTACTACAAGAAGGCCTCGACCAAGAAGGGCAACACCGGCGAGAACCTGCTGCAGCTGCTGGAAACCCGTCTGGACAACGTCGTCTACCGCATGGGCTTTGCTGTCACCCGTCCGGCCGCTCGCCAGCTGGTTTCGCACCGCGGCGTGACCGTCAATGGCAAGTCGGTGAACCTGGCTTCGTACCAGGTCAAGGCCGGCGACGTCGTTGCCCTGTCGGAAAAGGCTGCCAAGCAGCTGCGCGTCCAGGAAGCCCTGACCGTTGCCGAACAGCACGACCTGAACCCGTCCTGGGTTGAAGTCGATGCGAAGAAGTTCAGCGGCATCTTCAAGGCTGTGCCGGATCGCGCCGACCTGCCTTCGGATATCAATGAAGCTCTGATCATCGAGTTGTATTCGAAGTAATTCACTTTGGAGAACCCCCGGAGTCGCACTTCGGGGGTTCGCAGGAGAACCCGCAAATATGACGGTTACCGCCAATCAGGTTCTGCGTCCTCGCGGTCCGCAGATCGAACGTCTTACCGACACCCGCGCCAAAGTGGTCATCGAGCCGCTGGAACGCGGGTACGGGCATACGCTGGGCAATGCTCTGCGTCGGGTGCTGCTGTCGTCCATCCCGGGCTTCGCCATCACCGAGGTAGAGATCGACGGCGTGCTCCATGAGTACACCACCGTCGAAGGCTTGCAGGAAGACGTGCTCGAAGTCCTGCTGAACCTCAAGGACGTGGCCATCCGCATGCACACCGGTGACAGCGCCATGCTGTCGCTGAGCAAGCAGGGCCCGGGTGTTGTCACTGCCGCCGACATCAAGGTTGACCACAACGTGGAAGTCCTCAACGGCGACCATGTGATCTGCAACCTGACCAAGGACGTGGCGCTGAACATGCGTCTGAAGGTCGAGCGTGGCTTCGGCTACCAGCCGGCCGCGGCGCGTCGTCGTCCGGATGAAGAAACCCGCGCCATCGGCCGTCTGGTCCTGGATGCCTCGTTCTCGCCGGTCCGCCGCGTCGCCTATGCCGTGGAAGCGGCTCGTGTGGAACAGCGCACCGACCTGGACAAGCTGGTTCTGGACATCGACACCAACGGCACCATCGATGCGGAAGAGGCAGTGCGTACCGCTGCTGACATCCTCACCGATCAGCTGTCGGTGTTCGGCGACTTCACCCACCGCGACCGCGGTGCTGCCAAGCCGGCCAACAACGGCGTGGATCCGGTGCTGCTGCGCCCGATCGACGACCTGGAGCTGACCGTGCGTTCGGCCAACTGCCTGAAGGCAGAGAGCATCTACTACATCGGCGATCTGATCCAGAAGACCGAAGTGGAGCTGCTCAAGACCCCGAACCTGGGCAAGAAGTCGCTCACCGAGATCAAGGAAGTGCTGGCACAGCGCGGCCTTTCGCTCGGCATGAAGCTGGAAAACTGGCCGCCGGCCGGTGTTGCCAGCCACGGCATGCTGGGCTGATCAATGCTTTACTGATGGCACCGCGGGCCTTGCGCCCGCGGTGCTTTTATCCGGTCAGGAGGACCGGAATGGACCAGCGTAGTCCACCCGGCGCGGAGCGCCAGACACACACAGCGATACACATCAGTTGCATCATTTAAGGAATCACCACCATGCGTCACATGAAGTCGGGCCGCAAGTTCAGCCGCACCAGCGCACACCGCGAAGCCATGTTCAAGAACATGGCCGCCTCGCTGTTCAAGGCTGAGACCATCAAGACCACCCTGCCGAAGGCCAAGGAACTGCGCCGCGTTGCCGAGCCGCTGATCACCCTGGCCAAGGTTGACTCGGTTGCCAACCGTCGTCTGGCTTTCGCCCGCCTGCGTGACAAGGAAGCTGTCGGCATCCTGTTCACCGTGCTGGGCCCGCGCTACGCCACCCGTCCGGGCGGCTACCTGCGTCTGCTCAAGTGCGGTTTCCGCGCTGGCGACAATGCACCGATGGCCTACGTCCAGCTGGTTGACCAGCCGGCCGCCGTTGCCGAAGAAGTGGCTGAATAAGCCTTTTGCGGTTGCATTGCCCTGAAGAACCCGGCCCTGGTGCCGGGTTTTTCTTTTTCCGCACCATTGCGCAACCCAATGCCGCTGCATGATGTCCGACTGGGCTGTTACCCTTGAACTGTTGTATCCGGACCTGAGCCATGAATCCTTTGCGTTGGAATTACCGCCTGCAGATGCTTGCCGGTTCTGCAATCTGTGCAGCACTGCTGGCATTTGCCGTCTACACCCAGCTGCGTCTGGGCCTTGAGCCCTGCTCGCTGTGCATTTACCAGCGGCTGGCGTTCGCCGCCGTCGGGCTGATTTTCCTGATTGCCGCCATCCACGGCCCGCGCAACCGCGCCGGGCGGCTGACCTATGGCGTGCTGGCGGCACTGGCCGCCACGGTGGGCGCCGGCATTGCCGGTCGCCATGTCTGGGTGCAGTCGCTGCCGCAGGATGTGATCAGCAGCTGCGGGCCGCCACTGAGCTTCCTCAATGAAACCATGGGTCCGCTGGAGGCCTTCCGCACCGTACTCACCGCGACCGGCAACTGCGGTGACATCGATTGGACCTTTGCCGGCTTGACCATGCCGATGTGGTGTCTGGTCTGGTTCGTGGTGCTGGGCGGCTGGGCTGTGTTGTGTGCGCTGGTCAAGCGCAAGGGGCGTCGATGAACATCGATACCGGCGCGTCCAACCGCTGGGCGCCGCACAGCTGGCAGCAGCGTACGGCGCTGCAGATGCCGCAGTATCCGGACCCGGCAGCGCTGCAGCAGGCGCTGTCCTCGCTGTCGGGCCTGCCGCCGTTGGTGACCAGCTGGGAGGTGCTTGCACTCAAACAGCAGTTGGCCCAGGCCCAGGAGGGCAAGCGCTTCGTCCTGCAGGGGGGCGATTGCGCCGAGAACTTCGCCGACTGCCAGTCACAGGTGATCTCCAACCGCTTGAAGATCCTGCTGCAGATGAGCCTGGTGCTGGTGCATGGCCTGCGTACCCCGGTGGTGCGCATCGGGCGCATGGCCGGCCAGTATGCCAAGCCGCGTTCGGCCGATACCGAAACCCGCGATGGCGTCAGCCTGCCCAGTTACCGCGGTGATGTGGTCAACGGTCCGGACTTCACCGCCGCCGCGCGCGTACCCGACCCACAGCGGATGCTGCAGGCGCATGCCCATTCGGCAATGACGATGAACTTCGTGCGTGCGTTGATTGACGGCGGCTTTGCCGATCTCAATCACCCTGAGTACTGGGACCTGGCCTGGGCCCGGCAGTCGCCGATGGCCGCGCGTTACCAGCAGCAGGTGGATGCGATCCGTGAATCGATCCGCTTCATGCAGACCCTTTCCGGGGCCCCGATCCACAACCTCAACCGGGCTGATTTTTACACCTCGCACGAGGCCTTGCTGCTGCCCTACGAGCAGGCGCTTACCCGCCAGGTGCCACGTCAGCATGGCTGGTTCAACCTGTCCACCCACTTTCCGTGGATCGGCATGCGTACCGCCGCGCTTGATGGTGCCCATGTGGAATACCTGCGTGGTGTGGCCAACCCGATCGGGATCAAGGTCGGGCCGGGGGTGCAGCCGGACCAGCTGCTGCGCCTGATCGACGTGCTCAACCCGCATGACGAGCCGGGCCGGCTGACCTTCATCCACCGCATGGGCGCCGATGTCATTGCCGACAAGCTGCCGCCGTTGCTGCGTGCGCTCAAGGCCGATGGCCGGCGGGTGCTGTGGCTGTGCGATGCCATGCACGGCAATACGGAATCCACCGGCAACGGTTACAAGACCCGGCGTTTCGAGAACATCCGCCGTGAGGTGGAGCAGGCCTTTGCCCTGCATGCAGCCGAGGGTACGCGCCTGGGCGGGGTGCACCTGGAGCTGACCGGCGAGGATGTCACCGAGTGCACCGGTGGTGCGCGTGAGTTGACCGAGCGCGACCTGGAGCGTGCCTACCGTTCCACCGTCGACCCGCGCCTGAACTATGAGCAGGCACTGGAGCTGGCGATGGCGATCGTGGATTGCCGTACGCGCAGCTGAGCCACGCGGAGGC
>JBJEWP010000113.1:5708-7342 GCA_051885115.1 Stenotrophomonas sp.
GGGGCAACCCGGGTTTTTTGCTGGACCAGTGCAGGCGATCAGCCCTGGCGCGAGGCCTTCTTGCGGTCGGCTTCGGTCAGGTGCTTCTTGCGCAGGCGGATTTCCTTCGGGGTGATTTCGACCAGTTCGTCGTCATCGATGAAGTCCAGGGCCTGTTCCAGCGAGAATTTGATCGCCGGGGTCAGCTGGATGGCATCGTCCTTGCCCGAAGCGCGCATGTTGGTCAGCGGCTTGGTCTTGATCGCGTTGACGGTCAGGTCGTTGTCCTTGGCGTGGATGCCGACCAGCTGGCCTTCATACACGTTGTCACCTTCAGCAGCGAACAGCTTGCCGCGCTCCTGCAGCGGGCCAAGGGCATAGGCCGGCGTGGTGCCCGGCGCATTGGCAATCATCACACCGTTCAGGCGCTTGGCGATCTGCCCCTGTTCCTTCGGACCGTAGTGGTCGAACACGTGGAACAGCAGGCCCGAACCCTGGGTCAGGGTCTTGAATTCGTTCTGGAACCCGATCAGGCCACGGGCCGGGATCTTGAAGTCCAGGCGCACACGGCCCTTGCCGTCTGCTTCCATGCCTTCCAGCAGGGCCTTGCGGGTGCCCAGCTTTTCCATCACGCCACCCTGGTGCACTTCCTCGATGTCCACCACCAGCTGCTCGATCGGCTCCATCCACTGGCCGTCGATCTGCTTGATGATCACTTCCGGGCGCGACACGGCCAGCTCGTAGCCTTCACGGCGCATGGTTTCGATCAGCACCGACAGGTGCAGTTCGCCGCGGCCGGAGACCAGGAACTTGTCAGCGTCTTCGAGCTGTTCGACCTTCAGCGCGACGTTGTGCACGCATTCGCGTTCCAGGCGCTCCTTGATCTGGCGGCTGGTCAGGAACTTGCCACCGGACAGGTCCTTGTTGCCGGCAAACGGCGAGTTGTTGACCTGGAAGGTCATCGAGATGGTCGGCTCGTCCACGGTCAGTGCCGGCAGGGCTTCCGGCGCATCCGGGTGGCAGATGGTGTCGGAGATGGTCAGCTCCTGGATGCCGGAGATGGCCACGATGTCGCCGGCGTGTGCCTCTTCGACCTCGATGCGCTCCAGGCCCATGAAGCCCATGACCTGCAGCACCTTGCCCTGGCGCTTCTTGCCTTCACGGTCGATCACGGTGACCGGCATGTTCTTCTTCAGCTTGCCGCGCTGGATGCGGCCGATGCCGATCACGCCGACGAAGTTGTTGTAGTCCAGCTGGCTGATGCGCATCTGGAACGGGCCTTCGAGCTCGACTTCCGGCGCAGGCACGTACTGCATGATCGCTTCGAACAGCGGGGTCATGTCGCCCGAACGCACGGTGTCCTCCAGGCCGGCATAGCCGTTCAGGCCCGAGGCGTAGACGATCGGGAAGTCCAGCTGCTCGTTGGTGGCGCCGAGCTTGTCGAACAGGTCGAACACCTGGTCGATCACCCATTCCGGACGGGCGCCCGGGCGGTCGACCTTGTTGACCACCACGATCGGCTTGAAGCCCATCGCGAAGGCCTTCTGGGTCACGAAGCGGGTCTGCGGCATCGGGCCGTCCATGGCGTCAACCAGGATCAGCACCGAGTCGACCATCGACAGCACGCGCTCCACTTCGCCGCCGAAGTCGGCGTG
>JBJEWP010000114.1:0-44727 GCA_051885115.1 Stenotrophomonas sp.
CTGGTAGCGGGGGCAGGATTTGAACCTACGACCTTCGGGTTATGAGCCCGACGAGCTGCCAGACTGCTCCACCCCGCAACAGAACTTCAAAGCATGCCAGCCTGGCTGACCGACATGCCGTACCTGGTAGCGGGGGCAGGATTTGAACCTACGACCTTCGGGTTATGAGCCCGACGAGCTGCCAGACTGCTCCACCCCGCAACAGAACTTCAAAGCATGCCAGCCTGGCTGACCGACATGCCGTACCTGGTAGCGGGGGCAGGATTTGAACCTACGACCTTCGGGTTATGAGCCCGACGAGCTGCCAGACTGCTCCACCCCGCAACAGAAATCCTTTATGAACCCCGGACCGATACTGCTGCCCCGGGATTTCAACCGGGATGGCCACCCTGGCAGGTGAGCCACCCCGACCCGGGCTTGCCGGGTCAACACACCAGCAGGAAAACCCTGCCTTGATGTGTCCAACAGGTGTAGATATTACACCAACTTAGCGCTTGTGGGAAGTCCTAAATCATGCCAAATGGGCAAACGCCTTCTGGCACCACTCCATGATCGGGTTGAAAGCCAGGGCCAGGGCCAGCAGGGCCAGGGCATTGACGCCGAGCAGGATGCCGACACTGCGGTCGTCATTGGCCGGCATCGGCTCACCCACCGGCTCGTCGAAGTACATGACCTTGATCACGCGCAGGTAGTAGAACGCACCGACCACCGAGGCGATCACCCCCAACAAGGCCAACCACAGCAACCCACCGTTGACGGCGGCACTGAGCACGAACATCTTGGAGAAGAAGCCCAGCAGCGGCGGCACACCGGCCAGCGAGGCCATGATGCACAGCACCAGACCGGCCATCCACGGGTTGCGGGCATTCAGGCCCTTGAAGTCATCGATCGACTCGGCTTCAAAGCCCTTGCGCGACAGCACGATGATCGCACCGAAGGCAGCTGTGGACATCAGCGCGTAGGTGATGCCGTAGAACATGGCCGCCGCGTAGCCGTCCTTGCCACCCCCTGCAATACCCATCAGCAGGAAGCCGATGTGCGAAACCGTGGAGAAGGCCAGCATGCGCTTGAGGTTGGTCTGCGCCAGCGCCATCAGGTTGCCAACGATCAGCGACAGCGCGGCAAGGCCGGCCAGCATCAGCTGCAACTGGTCCGACAGCGAACCCACGCCCTGCTCCAGCAGGCGGTAAGCCATGCCGAAAGCAGCCAGCTTGGGCGCCGAGCTGATGAACATCGCCACCGGGGCCGGGGCGCCCTGGTAGACGTCCGGCAGCCACATGTGGAACGGGGCTGCACCCAGCTTGAAGGCCACGCCGGCGATCATGAACACCGCGCCGGTCATCAGCAGCACCCCTTCATCGGAGGTGGCGATGGCGGCATTGAGGTCGGACAGGTCCAGGGTACCGGTGGCACCGTAGACCAGCGACATGCCGTACAGCAGCAGACCAGAGGCAAGCGAACCGAGGATGAAGTACTTCATCGCCGCTTCCGAGCCCAGACCGTTCTCACGGTTGGAGGCCACCAGTGCATAGGACGACAGCGCCAGCAGTTCCAGGCCAAGGTAGGCCATCAGCAGGTTGCCCGCCGACACCAGCATCATCATGCCGGCGGTGGCAAACAGCACCAGCACCGGGATCTCGCCCTGGAACAGGTTGCGCTCGCGCAGGTAGCTGAAGCCATAGACCAGGGTCATCCCGGTCACCAGCACGATCACCAGCTTCATTACGTCGGCAGCGGTGTCACGGACAAACATGCCGTTGAGCACCTCGCCCTGCCCGCCCGTGCCGGTGGCAAGCATGAACAGCACCACGGCCAGCACCAGCAGCGACAGCAAGTGGGTCCACACCTTGTTGCGGTTGCTGATGAACAGGTCAGCGATCATCAAGGCGAAGGCGCCACCAACCAGCACCAGCTCGGGAACGAGCGGTGCGAGGTCAGCAACGGACATCGGCGGTAGGGTCGGCGTTGTCATCATCAAATCCTGGAATCAAATCACTAGTCGGGCCGATCAAGGCAGCTTGCTGGTGGCAATCTGCATCGCCAGCTGAGCGATGGAGGGCTCCATCAGGTCAGTCAGCGGCTTGGGGTACAGGCCAACGGCCAGCGTGAAGAAAGCGAACACACCCAGCACCAGCCACTCACGGCCGTTGATGTCCTTGAGCTCGGCAACGTGGCTGTTGGCCACCTCGCCGAAGAAGATGCGCTTGTACAGCCAGAGGGTGTAGCCCGCGCTGAGGATCAATGTGGTGGCGGCAATGAAGGCCACCAGCGGGCTGTACTGGAAGCTGGCCAGCACGATCATGAACTCACCGACGAAGCCACTGGTGCCCGGCAGGCCCGAGTTGGCCATGTAGAACAGCATGGCGAACACGGCAAACCACGGCATCACGTTGGCCACACCGCCGTAATCGGCGATCCGGCGGGTGTGCATGCGGTCATACAGCACACCGATACAGGTGAACATGGCACCAGAAACGAAACCATGGCTGATCATCTGCACCATCGCGCCCTGCAGCGCCAGGCGGGCGGCATCCAGGTTGCCCTGGTCACGCACCAGCTGCAGCACGATGAAAATGCCCAGGGTGACAAAACCCATGTGGGCAATCGACGAATAGGCCACCAGCTTCTTCATGTCTTCCTGGACCAGGGCGACCAGGCCGATGTAGACCACTGCCACCAACGACAGGGCGATCACCAGCCAGGCCCATTCCTGCGACGCATCCGGCACGATCGGCAGGTTGAAGCGCAGGAAGCCGTAGCCACCGATCTTCAGCGCGATCGCCGCCAGGATCACCGAGCCGGCGGTCGGGGCTTCAACGTGGGCATCCGGCAGCCAGGTGTGTACCGGGAACATCGGCACCTTGACCGCGAAGGCGATCAGGAAGGCGAAGAAGATCCAGGTCTGCTCGGTGGCGGTCAGCGGCAGTGCGTACAGGTCGGCCAGCTGGAAGCTGCCGCCCTTGATGTACAGGTAGATCAGGGCCACCAGCATCAGCACCGAGCCGAGGAAGGTGTACAGGAAGAACTTCATTGCCGCGTAGATGCGACGCGGGCCGCCCCAGACACCGATGATCAGGAACATCGGAATCAGCATGGCTTCGAAGAACACGTAGAACAGCATCGCGTCGGTTGCCGCGAAGATGCCCACGGTCACGCCTTCCAGGATCAGGAAGGCCGCCACGTACTGGTGCACGCGCTTGCCGATCACACCCCAGGCACCGATCAGGGCCAGCAGGCCGACCAGGGTCGTGAGAAGGATCAGGGCGATGGCAATGCCGTCGGCACCGAGGTTGTAGCCGATATCGAACGCCGGGATCCAGGCGCGCTGTTCAATGAACTGCAGTCCCGGGTTGGCGGCATCGAAGCCACTGAGCAGGCCCAGGCTGAGCACGAAGGTCAGCGCAGCAACACCGAGCGAGGCCCAGCGGGCGGCCTGCGCATTGCGCAGGGCAAGGATCAGGCCACCGCCAATGATCGGCAGCCAGATGAGGACACTGAGAAGGGGCCAATTGGACACGTCAGTCATTTCCATCTTGTCAGCGCCAGTAATGCATCAGCAGGCCCAGCAGGGCAATCAGGCCGATGATCATCGCAAACGCATAGTGGTACAGGTAGCCGGACTGGGTACGGCGCAGCAGGTTGGAGAACAGTTCCACCACACGGGCCGAACCATTGACCATCACACCATCGACAAGACCGCTGTCCACGGCACGCGAGGCCTTGCCCAGCTTGACGCTGCCGCCGGCAAAGCCGTCGATCCACAGCTTGTCGAAGCCGTACTTGTTCTCCAGCACGTAGATCACCGGGGCAAAACGCTTGCGGGCGGCATCGGCCAGTTCCGGCTTGGCGATGTACATCACCCAGGCCAGGACGAAGCCGCCAACGGTCAGCCAGAAGGCCGGCATCATCATGCCGTGCAGCGCGTAATTGACCGCACCGTGCCAGAACTCGGCGCCCACCTTGGACACGGTGTCATGCGCCGGGTTGGCGAAGTCGACGATGCCGGTGAAGAAGCCCATCACCTGGCCCGGGATCAGCGAGGCCGGTGCATGGCCCTGCCAATCGGTACCGAACAGCATCGGGCCGGCGGTGAAGAAGCCAATGAAGATCGACGGGATCGCCAGAAGCATCAGCGGCAGGGTCACCACCCACGGCGATTCGTGCGGCTCATGCGCGCCATGGTGACCGTGGTCGTCATGGGCGTGACCATCGTGGTGGTTCTCGCGGAAGCGTTCCTTGCCGTAGAAGGTCAAAAACAGCAGGCGGAAGCTGTAGAACGAGGTCACGATGACGCCGCCCAGTACCGCCCAGTAGCCATAGGTGGCCACCCAGGAAGCGCCATCGGCGTGGGCGTTGAGCGCCGCAGCCTCGATGATGGTGTCCTTGGAATAGAAGCCGGAGAAGAACGGCGTACCGACCAGGGCCAGGGTGCCGATCCACATACCGATGAAGGTCAGCGGCATGTACTTGCGCAGGCCACCCATCTTGAACATGTTCTGTTCGTGGTGCATGCCGATGATCACCGAGCCGGCCCCCAGGAACAGCAGGGCCTTGAAGAAGGCGTGGGTCATCAGATGGAACACCGCAGCCGAATAGGCCGACACACCCAGGGCAACGGTCATGTAGCCCAGCTGCGACAGGGTCGAATAGGCGACCACGCGCTTGATGTCGCTCTGCACGATGCCGATCAGGCCGGTGAAGAAGGCCGTGGTGGCACCGATGAACAGCACGAACTCCAGCGCGGTGGGGCTGAGCTGGAACAGCGGCGACATGCGGGTGACCATGAAGATACCGGCAGTCACCATGGTCGCGGCGTGGATCAGGGCCGAGATCGGGGTCGGGCCTTCCATCGAGTCAGGCAGCCACACATGCAGCGGCACCTGGGCCGACTTGCCCATCGCACCGACGAACAGGCAGATGCAGATGGTGGTGATCAGGTGCCACTCACCGATGGCAGCCATGATCGCGCCACCCTCGGCCAGCGACGGCCACACATGCTTGAGCTGGGCCATGGTCAGGCCGGCCTCGCCAGCGCGGGCGAAGGCAGTGCCGTAGTCCAGGGTGCCGAAGGCCAGCAGCACGCCGGCAATACCGAGCAGGAAGCCGAAGTCGCCCACGCGGTTGACCAGGAACGCCTTCAGGTTGGCAAACACCGCGGTCGGGCGCTTGAACCAGAAACCGATCAGCAGGTAGGAGACCAGACCCACCGCTTCCCAGCCGAAGAACAGCTGCAGGAAGTTGTTGCTCATCACCAGGGTGAGCATGGAGAAGGTGAACAGCGAGATGTAGCTGAAGAAACGCTGGTAACCCGGGTCTTCCTGCATGTAGCCGATGGTGTAGATGTGCACCAGCAGCGACACGAAGGTGACCACGACCATCATCATCGCGGTCAGCTTGTCGACCATGAAGCCGACATGCGCGGCGTAGTTGCCGACCTGGAAGAAGGTGTAGACGTTCTCGTTGAACGGGCTGGCCCCACCCCACAGCAGCTGGTACAGGGTGTGGACGGAGAGCACGCAGCTGAGCAACACGCCACCGATGGTGATGTACTGCGCGCCACGGCGCCCGACCTGACGACCGAACAGGCCGGCAACGATGCTGCCGAACAGTGGTGCAAGCACCACTGCGATCAACAGACTCTTGGAGAGAGTGATATCCATCTGTGGATCAGCCCTTCAACGAATCGACATCTGCCACATTGATCGTGCGGCGGGTACGGAACAGGGTCACCAGGATGGCCAGGCCGATTGCAGCTTCGGCGGCAGCCACGGTGAGGATGAAGAATACGAACAGCTGGCCGCCCGTATCGCCCAATTCACGGGAGAACCCGATGAAATTGATGTTCACAGACAGCAGCATCAGCTCGACCGACATCAACAGGACGATGATGTTCTTGCGGTTGAGGAAGATGCCGGCCAACGAGATGCAGAACAGCACCGCGCCCAGACCGAGCATGTGTCCCAAGGTGATCATTGGTTGCCCTCTTCGGCAGCGGCCGGCTTGTGTGCACTGTGCACAGTGGGGGTCTCGGCAGCCATCTTGACCATGCGCATGCGGTCGGCAGCCTTGACCATCGTCTGACGGCTCGGGTTCTGGCTCTTGACGCCCGGACGGCGACGCAGGGTCAGCATCACGGCGGCCACCACGGCCACGGTCAGGATCACCGCGGCGAACTCGAACGGCAGCAGGTAATCGGTGTACAGGCTGCGCGCCAGCCAGGTCACGTTGGACTCATTGGCGGCGACGGCCGCTGCATTGTCCACCGGGAATGCACTGGCGGTGCGGGCCTTGACCCCGATCAGGGAGAGCATCTGTACCAGCATGACCACCGCCACCAGCGCGCCGACCGGCAGGTAGCGCACCCAGCCATCGCGCAGGTTCTTGGTGTCGATGTCCAGCATCATCACCACGAACAGGAACAGCACCATCACCGCACCGACATACACCAGCACCAGGGTGACACCGAGGAACTCGGCACCGACCAGCAACCAGGTGCAGGCCACCGAGAAAAAGGTGAGGATGAGGAACAACACCGAATACACCGGGTTGCGCACGCTGATCACCGCCATTGCCGAGGCTGCGGCCACGGAAGCGAAGATCCAGAAGAGAATATTTACCCAATCCATGTTTCCTGGCCTCAACGGTAAGCAGCGTCGGCAGCACGGCGTTCGGCAATTTCGTTTTCGAAACGATCGCCGATGGCCAGCAGCTTGGACTTGGTGAGGATGTTCTGACCGCGCTTTTCGAAGTGGTATTCCATGATGTGGGTCTCCACGATCGAATCGACCGGGCAGGACTCTTCACAGAAGCCACAGAAAATGCACTTGAACAGGTCGATTTCGTAGCGGGTGGTACGGCGGGTGCCGTCCTCGCGCTTGTCCGAATCGATCGTGATGGCCAGCGCCGGGCAGACCGCCTCGCAGAGCTTGCAGGCAATGCAGCGCTCTTCCCCGTTGGGGTAGCGGCGCAGTGCATGCAGGCCACGGAAACGCGGCGACTGCGGGAATTTCTCCATCGGGTACATCAGCGTGTACTTCGGCTTGAAGGTGTACTTCAGCGTCAGCCAAAGGCCACCGAGCAGTTCGAGCAGCAACAGGCTTTTGAAGTAATGAGTTACCTGATTCATCTTCAGACGCCCTTCTCAATCACACCGAAAAACACCATCAACGCAGTCACCGCAATCCACGCGATGCTCAGCGGGATGAACACCTTCCAGCCCAGACGCATGATCTGGTCATAGCGGAAACGCGGGAAGCTGGCGCGGAACCAGATGAACGAGCTGGCGAAGAAGAACACCTTCAGGAACAGCCACGGCCAGCCACCCTCCCAGATCCAGTTGATCCACGGCGACACATCGGCGCTGATCAGGCCCTGCAGCGGGCTCAACCAGCCGCCGAGGAAGAAGATCGAGATCAGGAAGCTGATCAGGATCATATTGGCGTATTCAGCCAGGAAGAACAGGGCGAAGGCACCGCCGGAGTATTCCACCATGTGGCCGGCAACGATTTCCGACTCGCCTTCCACCACGTCAAACGGCGCGCGGTTGGTTTCGGCAACGCCGGAGATCCAGAAGATCACGAACATCGGCAGCAGGGGCAGCCAGTGCCATTCGAACAGGCCCGCGTTGCCGGCCTGGGCTTCGACGATCTTGGACAGGTTCAACGAACCGGCGGCAATCATCACGCCGACCAGGGCAAAACCCATCGAGATTTCATAGCTGACCACCTGGGCAGCCGAGCGCATCGCACCCAGGAAGGCGTACTTGGAGTTGGACGCCCAGCCGGCCAGGATCACGCCGTACACACCCAGCGAGGTCATCGCCAGCAGATACAGCAGGCCAACGTTGGCGTTGGACAACACCACCTGGCTGTCGAAGGGGATCACCGACCAGGCAGCGAACGACGGTGCCAGAGTGATCAGCGGGGCGATGATGAACATCGCCTTGTGCGCGCTGGACGGCTGTACAAGCTCCTTGAACAGCAGCTTGAACACGTCGGCGAAGGTCTGCAGGATGCCGCCACCGACATACATCGGCCCGTGGCGTACATGCATCCAGCCAATCAGCTTGCGCTCCCACAGCACGTAGAAGGCAACGGCCAAAATCAGCGGCACGGTGATCAGCAGGATCTTCAACACGATCCAGATCAGCGCACCGACCTCGCCCAGGCTGGCAAACCACTGACCGAGCGGGTTTGCAACATGGTTCAACAGCAACTCGTTCATGCGGCCACCACCGTCACGCGTGCGGCACCCAGCGGCGCGGTTGCGCCGTGGCCCGATTCAATCCAGACCGAACCCGCAGCCACGCGCGGGTCGACCACCACCTGCAGGGTTGCACGGCCGGCATCCGAGCCGACCTTGGCCATCTGCCCAGCGACCAGACCCAGACGGGTGGCATCGGCCGGGTTCAGGCTGGCGCGGGGGCCCGCATTGAGCGGGTGGGCCTGCAGTGCACTGGCGCGACGCACCACGGCATCGCCGCGGTAGATCCCGGCAGTAGCCACCACTTCATAACCATCAGCCAGCGATGCCGGGGCGGCCGAGGCGGCCACCTGCACGCTCACCGGCGCCAGGCTGGCACGCAGGCCGGCCAGGTCGGTGAAATCGAAACCGGCAACCGCCAGCTCGCCACCGAGCGCACGCAGCACACGCCAGCCTTCACGGGCCTGGCCCGGGAGCTTGCCGCCGGCACGTGCCGACTGCTCGCGACCATCCAGGTTGGTCAGGGTGGCATCGATTTCCGGCAGCGCGCCGATCGGCAGTATCAGGTCGGCAACGTTGCGGGTGGAGGTGCAGGCGTACTGGCTGAAGGCCACCACCTTGGCCGCGTTCAGTGCCTTGAGCGCACTGGCGGTGTCAGCGAAGTCCAGGCCCGGCTCGATGCCGTACAGGACATAGGCCTTGCGCGGTGCGGCCAGCATCGCTGCAGCGTCCTTGCCCGCCGGCAGCACGCCGGCAGCCGCCAGGCCAAGCGCATTGGCGCCCTGCGGGATGCGGCACAGCTTGGCGCCGGTAGCGGCGGCAAACTCGGCAGCAGCACGGCGCAGCTGGGCAGCCTGCGGGTGGTTTTCGGCAATCGCGCCAACGATGATCACCGCGTTGCCGTTGGCCGAGGCCACCGCTGCACGCAGCTCGGCATCGTCCAGGGCTGCGGCCAGCTGCGACGGCAGCACGACTTGCTTGCTGGCAGTGTTGAAGGCGAAGTCGAAGTCGACCGGGTTGACCACGTGCACGCGGGCACCGTTGTCGACCTGGGCCTTGCGCACGCGGGCGTGCAGCAGCGGCACTTCATGACGGATGTTCGAACCGAACACCACGATCTGCGCAGCCTTGTCGATTTCAGCCACCGGCATGGCGAAGGCCTGGGCCACGGCAGCGTCGGAGAAATCACGCTGGTTGATGCGGTGGTCGATGTTGCGGCTGCCCAGGCCCTTGGCCAGGCGAGCCAACAAGGCACCTTCCTCGTTGGAGGTAGCCGGGTGGACCAGCACGCCCAGGTCGTCGCCCTTGTTGGCCGACAGGATCGCGGCGGCTTCAGCCAGGGCATCGGCCCAGCTGATTTCCACCCACTCACCGTTGACCTTCTTCAGCGGCGCATCGGCACGGTCGGCGCTGTACAGGCCCTGGTGCGAATAACGGTCCCGGTCGGACAGCCAGCAGTCGTTGACCAGGGCATTTTCACGCGGCACGGTGCGCAGCACTTCACCGCGGCGCACGTGCAGCAGCATGTTCGAGCCCAGGGCGTCGTGGTAACCCAGCGATTCACGCGAGGTCAGTTCCCACGGGCGGGCCTTGAACTGGAACACCTTGTTGGTCAGCGCGCCGACCGGGCAGACGTCGATGACGTTGCCCGACAGCTCGGTGGTCAACGGCTTGCCGTCATACGTGCCGATCTGCAGGTTTTCACCACGGTACATGCCGCCCAGTTCCTGGGTACCGGCAATTTCGTCGGTGAAGCGCACGCAGCGGGTGCACTGGATGCAGCGGGTCATCTCGGTGGCGACCAGCGGGCCCATGTCCTCGTCGGCCACCACGCGCTTGCGCTCGTTGAAGCGGCTGTCAGAACGGCCGTAGCCCAGCGAGACGTCCTGCAGCTCGCACTCGCCACCCTGGTCGCAGATCGGGCAGTCCAGCGGATGGTTGATGAGCAGGAACTCCATCACCGAACGCTGGAACTTCAGGGCCTTCTCACTGCGGGTATGGACCTTCATGCCGTCCATCACCGGGGTCGCACAGGCCGGCGACGGCTTGGGCGACTTTTCCACGTCCACCAGGCACATGCGGCAGCTGGCAGCAATGGACAGCTTCTCGTGGTAGCAGAAGCGCGGAATCGGAATGCCGGCCTTGTCGGCGGCGTGAATGATCATCGAACCCTTGGGCACGACCAAGGCGCGACCATCGATCTCGATGGTCACGTGATCCGGCGGCACGTTTGTGTTTACCGGTTGCGCGCTCATGCGTCAGCAGCCTCCACCTTCTTGCCGTCAACCATCGAATGACCGTTGACGATGTAGTACTCGAATTCGTCCCAGAACTGGCGCAGGAACCCCTGGATCGGCCATGCGGCCGCTTCACCGAAGGCACAGATGGTGTGGCCTTCGATCTGCCCGGCCACCGTCTTGAGCTGGTGCAGGTCTTCCATCGTGGCCTTGCCATCGACGATGCGCTGCAGGGTGCGGTGCATCCAGCCGGTGCCTTCGCGGCACGGGGTGCACTGGCCGCACGACTCCTTGTGGAAGAACTGGCTGATGCGGCGGGCGAACTTGACGCAGCACACGCTGTCATCGATGACCACGATCGCACCGGAACCCAGGCCCGAACCCAGGGCGCGGATGGTGTCGTAATCCATCGGCAGGTTTTCCAGCTCGGCTGCGGTCAGCACCGGCATCGACACGCCACCCGGGATGGCTCCCTTGAGCTTGCGGCCCGGCTTCAGACCACCGGCCAGCTCCAACAGCTCGTTGAAGGTGGTGCCCAGCGGCACTTCGAAATTTCCGCCCTTCTGCACGCAGCCGGAGACCGAGAAGCACTTCGGACCGCCGTTGGCGGTCTTGCTCAGGCCCTTGAACCATTCCGGACCATTGCGGACGATCGCCGGCACCGAAGCGTAAGTCTCGGTGTTGTTGATCGTGCTCGGCTTGCCGTACAGGCCGAAGTTGGCCGGGAACGGCGGCTTGTAGCGCGGCTGGCCCTTCTTGCCTTCCAGCGACTCCATCAGCGCGGTTTCCTCACCGCAGATGTAGGCACCGGCGCCCAGCGCGTTGTGGATGTCGATGTCCACGCCGCTGCCCAGCACGTTCTTGCCCAGCAGGCCATGCTTGTAGGCTTCGGCCAGGGCCAGCTCGCTGTGTTCGAACGGCTCGTGGTGGAACTCGCCGCGCATGTAGTTGTAGGCCACGGTCGAACCGGTGGCATAGCAGGCAATGGCCATGCCCTCGATCACCGCATGCGGGTTGTAACGCAGGATGTCGCGGTCCTTGCAGGTACCCGGCTCGGACTCGTCCGAATTGCACAGGATGTACTTCTGCATGTCACCCTTGGGCATGAACGACCACTTCAGCCCGGTCGGGAAGCCCGCGCCGCCACGGCCACGCAGGCCGGACTGCTTGACCATTTCGATCACATCAGCCGGCGGAATCTTCTCGGTCAGGATCTTGCGCAGCGCCTCGTAACCACCGGTCTTGACGTAGTTCTCGTACGTCCACGGGGTATCGAAGTGCAAGGTGGTGTAGACCACGTTGTGCGGCTGCGGCGCCGGGCCCACCGGGCCCTGGGATGGATGATGTGCCATGGCGCTTACTCCAGACCGTCCAGCAGCTCGTCGACCTTCTGCTTGGTCAGACGTTCGTGGTAATGGCCATTGATGACCATCATCGGGGCACCGGCGCAACCGGCCAGGCACTCTTCCTCGCGCTTGAGGAACACCCGGCCGTCAGCGGTGGACTGGCCGACCTTGCAACCCAGCTTCTTTTCAGCGTGCGCGATCAGCTCGTCGGCACCGTTGAGCCAGCAGCTGATGTTGTTGCAGAAGGCGACATTGTTGCGGCCCACCGGCTCCAGCTCGAACATCGAGTAGAAGCTGGCCACTTCGTAAGCCCAGACCGGCGGCAGATCCAGGTACTTGGCCACACCGGCGATCAGCTCGTCGGTCAAAAAGCCCTGGTTCTGTTCCTGCGCGGCATGCAGGCCCTGCAGCACGGCCGAACGCTTGCGGTCCGGCGGGAACTTGCCCAGCCAGTGATCAATGTGCGCGCGGGTCTTCTCGCTCAACACCACCATCGGGTCGACGTCGCGCGCCGCCTCGAAATTTCCTGTCGCCTTCATCAGCCGACCTCAGATGCAAAATCGATAAAGCCAATAGCCAAACCGGCGCAAGCGCCGGCCAGCAGGTTCTTGTTGGCCGGAATCACCGGTCAACCTCGCCGAACACCAGATCGTAGGTACCGATCATGGCAACCACGTCGGCGAGCATGTGCCCGCGGACGCAGGAATCGATCGAGGAAAGATGGGCAAAGCCCGGTGCACGCAGGTGCACGCGGAAGGGCTTGTTGGCGCCATCACTGATCAGGTAGCAGCCGAATTCACCCTTCGGTGCCTCGACCGCGGCATAGGTCTCGCCGGCCGGCACGCTGTAGCCTTCGCTGAACAGCTTGAAGTGGTGGATCAGCGCTTCCATGTCGTCCTTCATGGCGGTGCGCTTGGGCGGCGCCACCTTGAAGTTGTCCACGATCACCGGGCCCGGGTTGGCCTTGAGCCACTTCACGCACTGGGCAATGATGCGGTTGGACTGACGCATTTCGGCCACACGGCACAGGTAACGGTCATAGCAGTCGCCCTGCACGCCGACCGGGATGTCGAAATCCATGTCGGCATAGGCGGCATAGGGACGCTTCTTGCGCAGGTCCCATTCAATACCCGAGCCACGCAGCATCACGCCGGTCATGCCCCAGGCCTTGGCCAGCTCGGGCTCGACCACGCCGATGCCAACAGTACGCTGCTTCCAGATACGGTTGTCGGTGAGCAGGGTCTCGTATTCGTCGACACGGCCCGGGAACTCCTGGGTGAAGTTCTCCAGGAAGTCCAGCATCGAACCTTCACGGGAAGCATTGAGCTTCTTCAGTGCCGAGCCCTTGTGCCAGCGCGATTCCTTGTACTTGGGCATCGCGTCGGGCAGGTCACGGTAAACACCACCCGGGCGGTAGTAGGCCGCGTGCATACGGGCGCCGGAAACGGCCTCGTAGCAGTCCATCAGCTCTTCACGCTCACGGAAGGCGTACAGCATCACCGCCATCGCGCCCAGATCCAGTGCACCGGTCCCGATGTTCATCAGGTGGTTCAGGATGCGGGTGATTTCGTCGAACATCGTACGGATGTACTGGGCGCGGATCGGCGCTTCGATCCCCAGCAGGTTTTCGATGCTGCGCACGTAGGCATGCTCGTTGCACATCATCGAGCAGTAATCCAGTCGGTCCATGTAGCCGATGGACTGGTTGAACGGCTTGGATTCGGCCAGCTTTTCCGTACCACGGTGCAGCAGGCCGACGTGCGGGTCGGCGCGCATGATGGTTTCACCGTCCATTTCCAGGATCAGGCGCAACACACCGTGGGCCGAGGGATGCTGCGGCCCGAAATTCATGGTGTAGTTCTGGATTTCCTGGCGGTCTTCGGCAGCATTGCTGGCAAAGGCCCGGGAAGCCTGAAGGATCTCGCTCACTTGGCAGCCTCCTGCGGGGCACGCACACCGGCAGCGGTGGCAAAACGGGCGTCATCACGGACCACGCGCGGCACGCCGACACGCGGCTCGACCGAGGTCACCGGCTCGTAGACCACACGCTGTTTTTCTTCGTCGTAACGCACTTCGACGTTGCCGATCAGCGGGAAGTCCTTGCGGAACGGATGGCCGACAAAACCATAGTCGGTCAGGATCCGGCGCAGGTCCGGGTGGCCTTCGAACAGGATGCCGTACAGGTCGAACGCCTCGCGCTCGAACCAGTTCACACCCGGCCAGACGTTGCACAACGAAGCGACCACCGGCAGGCCATCGTCCGGCGCGTAGGTGCGCACGGCCAGGATCAGGTTGTGCTGCAGCGAACGCAGCTGGGCGACCACGGCAAAACGGCGGGACGGCAGATCCATTGCCTGCGGACCGTCGTCGGTTTCACGCTCGGGATTTTCACCCCAGCCGAAACGGCCGACACCGCGACCTTCCACGCCGCGGCTGAAACCGGAGGAGGAAACGTCCGATGTGTCCCACTCAGCGTCGCCATAACCCATGTAGTCCACACCACACAGGTCGATCAGCTGTTCAAAACCCAGCTCATCACGCAACGCCTGGCAGGTCGACAGCCAATCGGCCACCGGCACTTCCAGGGTCACTTCGCCACGCGGTTCGACCACAGTGACCTGCGCGCCGGCGAAACGCGCTGCAAGTCGGTCGATGAAGGAGGAGGCTTGCTGTGCCATGGGGCTTGGCGTGCTCTTGTAAGGGGGACAGTCAGCGCGCGATCGTGTGTTCGCGACGGATCTTCTTCTGCAGCTGCAGGATGCCGTAGACCAGCGCTTCGGCGGTCGGCGGGCAACCCGGCACATAGACATCCACCGGCACCACACGATCACAACCGCGCACGACCGAATACGAATAGTGGTAATAACCACCGCCATTGGCGCAGCTGCCCATCGAAATCACCCACTTGGGGTTGGGCATCTGGTCATAGACCTTGCGCAGTGCCGGTGCCATCTTGTTGACCAAGGTGCCGGCAACGATCATCACGTCGGACTGACGCGGCGACGGACGGAACACGACGCCATAACGATCAAGGTCAAGACGCGCTGCACCGCAGTGCATCATCTCGACCGCGCAACAGGCCAGACCGAAGGTCATGGGCCACATCGAGCCGGTACGTGCCCAGTTCAGCAGCGCATCGACGCTGGTGGTGACATAACCCTTGTCCAGCAGCGGGTTGTCGCCTTCAGGGCGCAGGATGTCATCGACCTGTCCCAGCGGGACCGGGTTGTGCATCAAGCCATCGAGAGTCTGAATCACTCCCATTCCAGCGCTCCCTTCTTCCACACATAGATGAAACCGAGAAACAGCATGCCCACGAACAGGCCCATCGTGACCATCGAGCGCGCGCCAAGTTCCATGAACACCTGGGTCCACGGCACGATGAAGATGATTTCCAGGTCGAAGACGATGAACTGGATCGCGATCAGGTAATACCGCACGTCGAACTTCATGCGGGCGTTTTCAAATGCCTCGAAGCCGCACTCGTACGGCGACAACATCTGGGCATCAGGATTACGCGGCGCCAAAAAGCGACTCACCGCCATCAGCGTGATGCCGATGCCGGTGGCGATGATCAGAAACAGCAGAGACGGCAAATATTCGGCCAGCACAGCGATTCTCTCTTGCCTCTGCCTACCACACCGTCGTAACGGCGCTTGGGCATGGGATTGACGGAGCGCACAGGCTGCAGGTCCGTATGCTCCGAATGTACTTCTGAAGTATTGGTGCCCAAGAGGGGACTCGAACCCCTACGACTCTCGTCGCTACCACCTCAAGGTAGTGCGTCTACCAATTCCGCCACCTGGGCAATGCATGCACCGTGAAGATCAGTGCAGCAACTATTGTAACCGATTCAGTTGTTTTGTGCGGGCTTTTCGGCAGTTTCCTGCACTGCCTGCGAGGTTTCCGCCTGAGCCGGCACAGCCACTGGATCGGCTGCAGGAACCGCGGCCGGCACCGATGCCGTCGGTTCCGGAGCCACCTGCGCTTCGGCCACCGGAATGCTGCCGGCCACACCCAGGTCCGTACCTTGGATACGGCCGCCATGGGTGGCGTACCAGGCCATGAACAGGCTGATGCCAAAGAAGGCCACGCCCAGCCACTTGGTGGTCTTGGACATGAAGTTGGCAGCGCCGCGCGCACCAAACACAGTACCCGAGGCACCGGCACCGAAGCCGGAGCCTGCCGCGGCACCAGAGCCACGCTGCAGCAAGATCAGCGCAATCATCGCGATGGCGACGAGCACATAGATCACATTCAGGACAATCATCAACATGGGCATCAAGTCCGCGGAAGGTGTATCGAAAACTCAGCGGGCCGCTGCGCTGGCAATGGCCGCAAAATCCGCCGCCACCAACGAAGCCCCGCCAACCAGCCCGCCATCCACGTCCGCCTGTGAAAACAGCTCGGAAGCATTGTCGGGCTTGACGCTGCCGCCATACAGGATCGACAACGAATCGGCAATTGTAGCATCGGCAGCCGCCACCACGCCACGAATGAAGGCATGCACGGCCTGCGCCTGCGCCGGGCTGGCAGTCACCCCGGTACCGATCGCCCAGACCGGTTCGTAGGCCACCACGCCCTGCCCCAGGCCACTGGCCCCAACCAGGTCGAGCACCGGCTGCAACTGGGCGTCGATCACCGCCTCCATCTGCCCGCCTTCACGCTCGGCCAGGGTTTCCCCCACGCACAGCACCGGGACCAGGCCTGCAGCCAGCGCTGCCTGGAATTTCTGCGCCACCAGCAAACTGCTTTCGCCGTGGTACTGACGACGTTCGGAATGGCCGACCAGCACGTAGCGGGCACCGGCATCGACCAGCATGGCCGCGGCAACCTCACCGGTATAGGCACCCTTGGCATGCACGCTGACATCCTGGCCGCCCACGGCCAGTGCGCCGCCAGCCTTGTCCACGGCCAGCCCGATGTAGGGATACGGCGGAATCACCACCATTTCCACGCCCGCCGGTACGCCGGCCCGGACCAGCTCGGTGACCAGTGCCGTGGTGAATTCACGACTGCCCTGCAGCTTCCAGTTACCGGCAACAATCTTGCGACGCATCAGGCTATTCCTCAGGCAATTCAGGCGCGCAAGGATAGCCGATACATCCCTGCCCTGCGCAGCGCCGCAACAAAAACGCCACCTGCAGACGCAGGTGGCGTGGATGCACTCAACTACAGCAGCAGCTTACTTCAGCTTGATCTCGCGCAGGCGCTCTTCCAGGAAGCCGTGGGCAGTGATCGGCTCGGGATAGCGACTCGGGTTTTCGGCGGTGATGCACGAAGGCAGCACGTCGATCAGGAAATCCGGGTTCGGGTGCAGGAAGAACGGCACCGAATAGCGCGGCTGGCGGGCCGCATCACCGGCCGGGTTGACCACCCGGTGGATGGTGGACGGGTACACGTGGTTGGTCAGGCGCTGCAGCATGTCGCCGATGTTGACCACGATGGTGTCGCCCTCGGAGGTGAACGGAACCCACTCACCATCGTGCGAGCGCACCTCCAGACCGGCGGTGGAGGCACCGACCAGCAGGGTGATGAAGTTGATGTCGCCGTGGGCACCGGCGCGCACATTGGGGATGTCGTCGGTGGTGATCGGCGGGTAGTGGATCGGGCGCAGGATCGAATTGCCGACATTCACCTTGTCCACGAAGAAGTCTTCCGGCAGCTCGATATGCAGGGCCAGGGCGGCCAGCACGCGCGAACCCAGCTGGTCCAGGGCGTTGTACAGCTCCAGACCGTACTGTTTGAACTCAGGCACCTCTTCCGGCCAGATGTTGGCCGGCATCACTTCGCGGTACTTGGAGTCATCGGCAATCTCGCGGCCGATGTGGAAGAACTCCTTCAGGTCGAAGTGCTTGGAATCCTTGGCCGTTTCCACCCCGAAGGCGGTGTAGCCACGTGCACCGCCGATGCCCGGGACGTGGTACTGCTTTTTGACCTGCTCCGGCAGCGCATAGAACTTGCGGAACGCGCTATAGGCGTTGTCGATCAGTTCCTGCGAAATGCCGTGATTGCAGATGCCAGCAAACCCCCACTGGCGATAGGCGGCACCCAGCTCGGCCACGAACGCATCGCGATCGGTGTCAAAACGGGTGATGTCCAGGGTCGGAATACGTGCGGTCATGACTCAAGCTCATGGTTGCGTGCCTGCACGGCACGGGCGCCAGCGGCGCCGGGTGGTTGGGCGGGCAGCGATTATGCGCTTTTCCACCCCAACCCGGCCCGACTGGAATCATTGCATCCAGCCAACCGGCACGATAGGCCAAGCCGGGCAGCCGCCGGCAAGCCGGCAGCCGCCCACCCACCAGAAATCAACCGGCAGCGGTACGCACCGCCGCCGCCAGCCCGGCCAGGGTCTGCCCGACCAGCTCGTCACTGTCGGCCTCGACCGTCACCCGCACCACCGGCTCGGTGCCGGAAGGACGCAGGAAAGCGCGCCCACGACCGGCCACCGCGGCCTGGGCCTGGGCCAGCGCCTGCACCACGGCCGGCGCAGCAACCACGGCTCGCGCATTGCCGGCCAGGCGCACGTTCTCGGTCACCTGCGGCACCATCTGCAGGCCAGCCAGGGCCTGACGCAGGGTCTGGCCCTGAGCCCGCAGCGCCTCCAGCACCTGCAGGGCACTGACAATGGCATCGCCGGTGGTGGCGCGGTCCAGGCACAGCAGGTGCCCGGACGCCTCGCCGCCGAGAACGCCCTGGCCATCAACCAGCGCCTTGTGCACGTGGCGGTCGCCGACATTGGCGCGGACGAACTCCACCCCCAGGCCCGCCATGGCCTGTTCCAGACCGTAATTGGTCATCAGCGTGCCGACCACCGGGCCGCGCAGGCGGCCACTGGCCTGCCAGGCGCGGGCCAGTACGTACAACAGGCCATCGCCATCCACCACCTGCCCCTGGTCATCGACCATCAACACGCGGTCGCCATCACCGTCAAAGGCGATACCCAGCTCGGCGCGCTGGGCAAGCACGGCCTGCTGCAACGCCTGGGTGTGGGTGGAGCCGACACCGGCATTGATGTTCAGGCCATCCGGAGCGGCGCCGATCACACTGACCTGGGCACCGAGCTCGGCAAACAGCAGCGGGGCAACCTGGTAGGTGGCGCCATGGGCGCAATCGAGCACGATTTTCATCCCGCGCAGGTCGAACCCAAGCGAAACACTGGCCTTGCAGAATTCCACATAGCGGCCCACCGCCTCCACCGAGCGCCGCGCCTTGCCCAGGCGGGCCGAATCCACGGTCAGCAGGGGCTGATCGATGGCCGCCTCGATGGCCGCTTCGGTGGCGTCATCCAGCTTCTCGCCCTGGGCGGAAAAGAACTTGATGCCGTTGTCATGGAACGGGTTGTGCGAGGCACTGATCACCACCCCGGCATCGGCGCCCAGGGTACGTGCCAGGAAGGCAATGGCCGGGGTTGGCATCGGCCCGAGCAGCTGCACGTCGACACCGGCAGCGACCAGCCCGGCCTCCAGCGCGGCCTCGAACATGTAACCGGAGATGCGGGTGTCCTTGCCGATCACCACCACCGGGCGCCGGCTGCCGTCAGCCGACAGCACGCGGCCCAGGGCATTGCCCAGGCGCAGCACGAAATCGGCCGTGATCACCCCTTGGCCAACCAGGCCACGGATACCGTCGGTACCGAAATACTTGCGCTCGGACATCAAGCCACATCCTTGTCATCGTGGGCCGGCTGGTTCATCAGCAGGGCCAACAGCTCGGCCAGGCGATCACGCATCTGTCGACGGTCGACGATCTGGTCGATCGCACCGTGCTCGAGCAGGAATTCCGAGCGCTGGAAGCCCTCGGGCAGGGTCTCGCGCACGGTCTGCTCGATCACCCGCGGCCCGGCAAAGCCGATCAGCGCCTGCGGCTCGGCGATGTTGATATCGCCCAGCATCGCAAACGAGGCCGACACCCCCCCGGTGGTGGGATGGGTGAGCACCGAGATGTAGGGCAGCCCGGCCTCGCGCAGCTTGGCCAGCGCGGCCGAGGTCTTGGCCATCTGCATCAGCGACAGAAGCCCTTCCTGCATGCGCGCACCGCCGGAGGCGGAGAAGTTCACAAACGGGCAACCGGCTTCCAGCGCCGCTTCGGCCGCCAGGGTGAAGCGCTCACCGACCACCGAGCCCATCGAGCCGCCCATGTAGGCAAAGTCGAAAGACGAAGCCACCAGCGCGCGCCCCTTCAGGGTGCCGCGCAGGGCCACCAGAGCATCGTATTCACCGGTGGCCTTCTGGGTGGACTTGATGCGCTCGGCGTAGCGCTTGGAGTCCTTGAACTTGAGTACATCCACCGGCGCCAGGCCGGCGCCGATCTCCACCGTGCTGTCGGCGTCGAACAGGCTGGCCAGGCGGGCACGGGCGCGGATGGCCATGTGGTGCCCGCACTTGGGGCAGACCATCAGGTTTTCTTCCAGCTCGGGGCGGTACAGCGCCTCGTTGCAGCTGCTGCACTTGTCCCAGACACCTTCGGGGATGTTGTGCTTCTTGGCCGGGACGTTGTCGGTACGGATGCCTGCGGGCATCAACTTGCTGAGCCAACTCATACGGGAGCGGATTTCCGTTCAGGGCGGCCGGAGCCGCAACCGGGACAGTCTAGCGCAGCGTACCGCTGTAGACCCATCCGTATGGATGGCAACCCGTGCTGCGCAGCACAACCGGGGCCACGGCAGGCCACCGCAGCGACCATGCCGCCCGGCCCATGCGCCTCAGCCCGCGTCCAGGGCCTGACGCAAGGGCGCCAGGAAGGCAGCCGCCGCAGCGGCCGGATCATCGGCACCGGCCATTGCCGCCACCAGCGCGCTGCCGATCACCACCCCGTCAGCATCGGCAGCCATGGCCACGGCACTGGCCGCGTCCTTGATTCCGAACCCGGCCACCACCGGCACTGCCGAAGCGGCACGCAGCTGGCGCAGGCGCTGCCCCGCCGCGCTGACATCCAGCAACTCGGTCGCACCGGTCACGCCATTGAAGCTGACGTAATACAGATAGCCGGAGGCATCGGCGCACAGCCGAGCCACCCGTGCCTCGGGGGTCGTCGGCGAGGCCAGCAGCACCAGCGACAGGCCGGTGCGGGTGAACGCCGCCTGCAACTGGCCCGCTTCTTCCGGCGGCAGGTCCACCAGCAGCACGCCATCCACCCCGGCCGCTCTGGCGGCATCAGCGAAAGCTTCGGCTCCGCGGATCTCCACCGGGTTGAGGTAGCCCATCAACACCACCGGGGTGGTGGCGTCGGTCTTGCGGAAGTCGGCCACCGCCTGCAGCACGAAGCGCATGCCGGCGCCACGCGCCAGCGCGCGTTCGGAGGCCCGCTGGATGGTCGGGCCATCGGCCATCGGGTCGGAAAACGGCACCCCCAGCTCGATCACATCGGCCCCGGCGGCGGCCAGTGCATGCATCACCGGCACGGTGGCCTCCAGCGACGGATCACCGGCGGTGATGAAGGGGATCAGCGCCTTGCGCCCTTGCGCGCGCAGCTGGGAAAAACGGGCATCGATACGGCTCATGGGAAATCCATTGAATGAAGGGGCAAAGGCTTGCAGGCAGGTCGTCACACGCATCCCTCGGCCAGCTTGACCGCCTCGACGCGGCCCCAGAGGATCACCTCGACCTCCGCACCCGGCAGTTCGACGCGCAGCGCGCGGTCGTGCGCGGCATCGAGCCAGTCGAGGTAAAGACCGGGCGGCCAGGAATACTTGTGCATGTCCACCTCAACCCCTTCGTCGGGCAGTCGTATCCCCGCTTCGGTCAGCGACATGCCACGGCGCAAGCCGAATGGCGCCTCGGGCCCAGCATCACTGTCCTCGGACAGGCCGATCTGGAAGCGTGCAATGCGCCCGTCCAGAAGCAGCATGCCGACTCCGGCAGGCAGACTGCCACCGGAAACCTGGGCGCAACGCTCGGGATCTGGCCAGTCCTCGATCCGCCAGCCGTCGCCGGCAGTGGTCAGATCGAATGGCTGGTCCAGGCACAGCCCGGATACACAGTCAAAGTCCGCTCCCGGTGCCGTGGCCCCGCCCGAAGCGAGCAGCAACAAGGCAAGCACGGCCTGCATCAGATCTCCACCCCTTCGCGCGCAGCGATGGTGTGCACATCCTTGTCGCCACGGCCGGACAGGTTGCACAGCACGATCTTGTCCGCGGACAGGTCACGGGCCAGCTTGATCGCCTGGGCCACGGCATGGCTGGATTCCAGCGCCGGCAGGATGCCCTCGATGCGGGTCAGCTTGTGGAAGGCCTCCAGCGCTTCGGTATCGGTGATGCCCACGTACTGCGCGCGGCCGCTGTCGGCCAGGAAGGCATGCTCAGGGCCGACGCCCGGGTAGTCCAGACCGGCAGAGATGGAATGGGTCTCGGTGATCTGGCCATCGTCATCGCACAGTACATAGGTGCGGTTGCCGTGCAGAACGCCCGGGCGACCGGCGCTGATCGAGGCGGCATGGCGACCGGTATGGATGCCGTCACCGGCCGCTTCGGCGCCATAGATGGCCACGCCCGGGTCATTGAGGAAGGCATGGAACAGGCCGATGGCATTGGAGCCGCCGCCGACGCAGGCGGTGATCGCATCGGGCAGGCGGCCGTACTCGGCCAGCATCTGCTCGCGTGCCTCGCGGCCGACGATGGCATTGAAGTCACGCACCATGCGTGGGTACGGGTCCGGGCCGGCCACGGTACCGATGATGTAGAAGGTGTCATCGATATTGGTCACCCAATCACGCATGGCTTCATTGAGTGCGTCCTTCAAGGTGGCCGAACCGGAGGTCACCGGCACCACCGTGGCGCCGAGCAGTTTCATCCGGTAGACATTGATCTTCTGCCGCTCGATGTCGGTGGCGCCCATGTAGACCACGCATTCCAGACCCAGACGGGCGGCCACGGTAGCGGTGGCCACGCCGTGCTGGCCGGCGCCGGTCTCGGCAATGATGCGCTTCTTGCCCATGCGCGCAGCCAGCAGTGCCTGGCCGATGGTGTTGTTGATCTTGTGCGCGCCGGTGTGGTTGAGGTCCTCGCGCTTGAGCAGGATCTGCGCCCCACCCACGTCACGGCTCAAGCGCTGCGCGTGATAGATCGGGCTGGGCCGGCCGACGTAATGGGCCATGTCCTTGTCGAAGGCCTGCTGGAAGGCCGCATCCTTGCGAGCAGCGTCATAGGCTGCCGTCAGCTCCTGCAATGGCCCGACCAGGGTTTCGGCGACAAAACTGCCGCCGTAACGGCCGAAGTGGCCGCTGGCATCGGGGAAGGCGTGAAAATCGGTGATGTCACCTGCGGCCATGGGGGCTTCCACTGTTGAACGGTTGCGATGGATTGACATTACCCAGCCAAGCGCCCCGCCCACAAGCGACTTTTACGCGCAACACGTGAGATAAACTCACACGATGAGCCAACCTTTGCCGCCACTGACCGCCCTGCGCGCGTTCGAAGCCACCGTCCGCCTTGGCAGCGTCAGCGCGGCTGCCGTCGAACTGCATGTCACCCATGGCGCAGTCAGCCGGCAACTGCAGATACTGGAACAGACGCTGGGCCAGCCCCTGCTGGAAAAGGCCGGCCGCGGCCTGGCCCCGACCGCCGCCGGGCAACAACTGCAGCTGACCGCACACGCGGCCTTTGAACAATTGCGCAACACCTGGGCAGCCCTGCAGCCCCGCCCCGCCGATGGCCCGCTGACCCTGGGCTGCCCGGGCAGCGTGCTGGCGCGCTGGATGATCCCGCGGCTGGAGGTACTCAAACATGACCTGCCCGGGCTGACCCTGCACCTGGCAGCGGTGGAAGGCCCGCTTGAGCCTGGCCTGACCGGACTGGATGCCGTACTGGTACTGGGCCAGCCGCCCTGGCCGGCACACTGGCAGGTCGATGTGCTGGCCGCCGAACGCATCGGGCCGGTATTCAGCCCGCAACTGCCGCAGGCCACCCACTTGAGCCAGGCCGCGCCAGCCCAGCTGCTGCAACAGCCCCTGCTGCACACCACCTCGCGCCCGCAGGCCTGGCCCGCCTGGCTTGCTGCCCACGGCCTGGGCACCGCCACGCCCCGACTGGGGCAGGGCTTTGACCACCTGTATTACCTGCTTGAAGCCGCCGGCGCCGGGCTGGGGGTGGCCATCGCGCCACAGGAGCTGGTTGCCGCGGACATCGCCAGCGGTCGCCTGCTCGCCCCCTGGGGATTCACCCCGACCGGCGGCGACTGGGCCCTGTGCCGGCGCGGCGACAACCGCGACCGGCGCATCGACGCGCTGGCGCAGTGGCTGCAACAGCAGCTGGGCTGAGCAGCGCCCGGCAAGCGGGCGTGCACCGGCGTCAGGCCTGGCCAGCAAGCGGCGGGGCAGCACTTGCCGCGGTCCCGCGCCAGACCGCCCGGCAGGCCCTCAGGAAGCCGTCGGTGCCGCCAGCCGCTGCTGCAGGTCATCACGCAGGCGGGCCAGCTCGACCTCGGCCTGCTGGCGCTGCTGCATGCCTTCGCGATGGATGCTGCGCACTTCCTCCACCGTGGCAATCAACTGGTCATGCACATGGCGCAGGGTGGCCACATCGATCACCCCACGCTGGTTGGTGCGCGCGGTGTCCACCGAGGCCTGGCGCAGCAGGTCGGCATTGCGCCGCATCAGGTCGTTGGTGGCATCGTCGATGGCGGTGGTCAGACCGGCGGCCTTGCCCTGCTCGTCCAGCGACAGCTGGATGGCGAACTGGCGCTTCCACGAGGGGATGGTGATCTCGCGCACGGTGTTGAACTTTTCGATCAACTGCAGCGCATTGGCCTGGATCAGGCGGATCATCGGCAGCGATTGCTCGGCCGCATGCTGCATCAGCAACAGGTCGCCCACCCGCTTGTCGAGCAGGCGCGCGGCGTTGTCCAGCTCGTTGCGCCGGCCACGCTGCAGTGGGTCATCACTGGCTTGCGCAGCCAGGGTTGCCAGCTCGGCCTGCAACCGGGCCAGCTGCCACTTGCCGGCAGCCACGTGCATGCCCAGTGCATGGTGTTCCTGGCGCACCAGCTCATGCATACGGTCAAACTCCTGCACCCGCTGCATCTGCACGGCCTGCTGCACCCCGACATCGGCCATCAGCTGTTCGATCTGGGCATTGCTGTCGCTGAACTTCTGCACCAGCTCAGCGCGACTGGCACGCATGCGGTCAATCAGGCCACCAATCACCGGCACCCGCGAACGCTGGGTCAGGCCATCGAGCTTGAGCGTGCGCGCAATGCGCACCACCTCGCCGAGCTTGTCGCCGGCAGCATCCAGATCACGGTTGCGCACCTGGTCGAGCAGGCGCGAGGAAAACGCCGCGCTCTTGCTGGCCGCCTCACTGCCGAATACCGGCAGAGCTGCCATGTCCGATTCGGCCAGGCTCTGGGCAAGCTGCTGGATCTGGGCCAGGTCCGCTTCCTGCAGGCCCAGCCGGGCGAGCAGGCCCGGCTCCAGGGCGTCGGCGGCAACGGGCAGGTGGTCTTGGTTCATGGGCAAACTCCCTGGGTTTGGGATCACGGGAATGAATCAAAGGGGTGGGGCCGATGGCGATGGAGGTACTGCAGGTGCCGTGTCGGCCATGGCATCGACGCGCAGGCGCATCTGCGCAACCTGGTCCACGATACGCGCCTGCAGCGCCGGATCGGCCCTGCGCAGGGCCTGTTGCTGGCGCCAGGCCGGCAGCAGCACATCGCGCAGCGCCGCATAGTGCTGCAGCAGCGCCTGGCCAGTGGTGGCCAGCTGCAACCAATGCTGGCGGGCCTGCTGGTTGACCAGGGCCATACGCTGCAGGTGGCGCAGGCGCCCCTGCAGGGCCAGCAGCACCGGGGCCGGCAAGCCGGCATCGGTGGCAAACCCCTGCCCTTGCAGCAACCAGGCATCGGCCACCGCATCGACCTGCTGCAGGACAGCGGCCAGATCCTGCTGCCGGGTGATATCGGCGGCCAACTGGCGGGCCTGGGCATCGGCGCGGGCAACCACCGCCGGCAGGCCGGCGGCCAGCTGCTGTGCTCGTTGTTCGGCCAGCAGGTCGCGCCCGAGCAGGCGGCCCCACCAGCCCGCGCGCCGGCGCAGGCTGGCCGGGTCATCGGCAAGCAGGGCCAACTGCAGGTTTTCCAGCTCGACCACCAGCTGAGCCGCTGCCGGGGTGCCGCCAGGCACGGGCGGCAACTGCTGGCAAAAGGCCAGCCACGGCTGGGCAAAATCCATTGCCCGGGCCAGCGAGTCCGGCGGCAGCGCATCGGCTGCCGGGCCGGGCACGCTCACCGCAGCGGCGGCAATGCTCATTCCGGCCCGGCTTCCGGCTTGCCCGCTGCCGGGTCGGGCAACGGACGCTGGCCGGCATCGGCATCAATGGCCTGCAGACCATAGAAATGCTGGACAAGCTCGCGGTCCAGCTCCCGGGTGACTGCTGGCGGACGCGTGCGCCTGGGCTTGCCGGCCACCTCGCCCGCGGCCGGCACCGGCCCGCGCCGGGCCAGGCTGTCGGCCAGCGCTGCCAGCGCCTGGGCCGCCTGCTGCTGTTGCTGCTGGTTGCTGTGCAAGGCCTGCAACAAGGGGGCAAGCTGCTCCACGGCGATGCCACCGACGGCCGCGGCTTCCGGTGCCGGTGCAGCGGCAACCGGCACCAGGGCCTGCAAGGCCTGCAGCAGCTCCGGCCAAGGGGCTGGCGCGGCAGGCGCGGCCACCACCACGGGTTCCTGCGGGCGCTGCAAGCCTTGCGCGATGTCGGCCAGCTGGGCCACCACGCGGGCGCCGACATCGGCATCCTCGCCGCCCATCGCCTTGTTGCGCAGGAAGTCGCGCTTGATCTGCTCCCAGCGCGCCTGCTGCTCCGGATCCAGGCGGCCCCGCAGCTCGCCCAGCTTGAGCAGGTTTTCCTCCGCCCCGGTGGTGAGCAGCTGCGATTCGCCCTGGTAGTGGTCGTCGAGCAGCTGGGCCAGCTCCTGCTCGTTGATCACCGGGGAAATCTTTTCCGCCAGCTTGTTCATGTTGCGGTAGCTGCCCTGCAGCCGGAACGCCGGCTCGACCCGGTAACGGTCGGCCTGGGCGGCACTGGCGATGTACTGCAGGTTGACCCGGTAGACCACCTCGCGCACCTGCAGCATGCGCTGCAGGGTGGCCACGATCTCGTTGATCTCGGCCTGGCTGTAACCATGCACCAGGTCATTGCTGGACACCTGCTTGCCCTGGGCCATGTCCACCAGCAGGTAAAGGTCGGCCATGTCCCGGGTGGCCAGCGGTGCCAGCACCGGGTTGGAGGTCAGGCTGTTTTCGATGTAACTGAGCTTGAAGGCCTCTTCCATGCCGCCCAGCACATCGCCCAGGTTGTAGATGTCGGCGCGGTTGGCCAGCATGTCCGGAATCTTGAACACCTCACCGGATTCGGTATACGGGTTGCCGGCCATCACCACGCAGAACTTCTTGCCGCGCATGTCATAGGTACGGGTGCGCCCGCGCCAGACACCCTCGATGCGGCGGGTGCCGTCGCACAGCGAGATGAACTTCTGCAGGAACTCCGGGTGGGTGTGCTGGATGTCATCGACATACAGCATGGTGTTGTTGCCCATCTCCAGCGCCAGGTTGATCTTTTCCAGCTCCTGGCGCGAGGTCGCATCCGGCGCCTGGGCCGGGTCCAGCGACTTGACCTGGTGGCCCAGCGAGGGGCCGTTGATCTTCATGAAGACCAGACCCAGGCGGCTGGCCACGTATTCCATCAGCGTGGTCTTGCCGTAACCGGGCGGGCTGATCAGCATCAGCAGGCCCATCAGGTCACTGCGCTTGTTTTCGCCCACCGTGCCCATCTGCTTGGCCAGGTTGTCGCCGATAAGGCCCAGGTAGACATCGTTGATCAACTTGTTGCGCACGAACGAGGACAACGGGCGCGGCTTGAACTCCTCCAGCCGCAGCTGCTCACGCTCGCGGCTGATGATCTGGCTGCGGACCTGTTGGTAGGCGGCAAAACCGGGCTGGAAATCCGCCATGTGCCGGCCCAGCCGGGCCATGAAATCATCCAGGGCCACATGCAGCCGGCCCTCGACGATGCGTGGGTGGTCGCCAAGCAGGCCACTGACCTCGGCCGACAGGCTGGCATCGCTGATCCGGTGGTGCAGTGACGGGCCGTGCAACAACAGTGCCGCGGCCTCCTCGACATAGGCCTCAGCGGCCTGCTGCGCCGGCTGCCGGCACAGTGCGCGCAGCCATTGGCAGGCCACGTCCCAGCGTTGCCGGTCGCTGCCGGCCGCAGCCAGCAGTTGTTCGAAGTGCTGTTCTTCGCCGGCGGCCTGCAACTGTTGACGCAACTGCTGCAGCAGGCCACTGGCATAGCGGCTGAAGCTGAAAACCGGGGTGCCGGCAGCCAGTTCCTCGGCCAGATAGACCGCCGCGGCCGCACAGGCGGCCGGCTCCCAGGGCAGACCGGCCTGCCCGGCATGGGCCTGCAGACATCCATCGATATCCTGCTCAAGCTGACGCTGGGCACTGCTGTCGGCAAACAGCCGCTGCAGCGCGTCCGCACCTGCCTTGCGCGCGGCCCAGCCCTGCACCGCTGCGGTGTCGGCCTGTGCGGCCCAGAAACGCAAGGCCATGGCGCGTACCGCCGGTGCATGCAACAGCACCCCGGCGCCCTGTTCCATCGGCAACAGCGCCTGCAGCAGCAACTGCGCATCATGGTCATGGATGCCACGCTCGTAGCCCTGGCGGTAACGCGGGGCGGCAAACTCACGCACCCGTTTTTCCAGCTTCACCGGGTCGGCGGCGGCCTGGCGCAGCTGGGCCATGTCCAGGCCGTCGCTGCCATGGCGTGCGGCCAGCAGGATGCTGCCGGCCAGGAACTCGCCGCGGTACAGCTGTGGCGATTCCGAATCCAGGGTCACCTGCCAGTAGGCGCGTGCCTGCTCCAGCGCCGGATCATCGATGCGCTGCAGGTAATCGGTGCCGGTCAGGTGTACGGCCAGGTCCTGGCCATCGGGCACCAGGGTCAGGTCCAGCACCTGGCTGTTGACGCTGAAGCGGTGACGCGGCCCCAGCCGGATCACGTTGCCGCCGTCCTCGTACAGGTCGCTGCGGTCGCGCAACGCGCGTACGGCCTGGTCGGCAATGCCCTTCAGGCGGGCATCGACGTCATCAGCCTTGACGTTGTCGTGGTGCTCGCGCAGGCGGGCACTCAACTCGCGCAGCTTGACCACCAGCGGGTCGCCGGCAAAGAAGGCGTGCAGCTCCTCGGCCCGGTCGAAGCGTTCGGCACGCCGGCCCAGCCCTTCCAGCAGGCGGTTGGCCGCCTCCAGCACCGAACGTGCCTTGCGCTGGCGCTGTTCCAGCAGCGATTGCTTGTGGCTGTCGAAGGCCTCCATCAACTCCTGGCGCTTGTCCAGGATGTCGCCCAGGAACTGCTCGTGCTCGCCGAAGCGGCTCTCCAGTTCTTCCAGCTGCACCAGCAGGCGCGAGAGCTGTTCGTCGGCCCGTTCCGGGTCGGTGGCCAGGGCCAGCGCACTGGCCGTGGCCTGGCCGAACAGGGCGAACTGGGCACCGAAACGGGCCAAGTCCTCGTGACTGCCGAGATTGCGCCGGCGCTGCTCGGCACGGGCACGGGCCTGGTTGAGCTGGGCATAGATGGCCGATATTGCTTCGACCACCGCGGTCTGCACGGTGGCATCGTCGATCTGCAGGCTGGCCATCAGCTCGCTGAGCATGTCCAGGTCAGCGGCCATGGCCTGCATCTGCGCCAGCTCTTCGGCAATGGCGCGGGCACTGGCTGCCGCCTGCGCGGCCTGATCCAGGGCCTGCAGGCGCTCTGTGAACGGTTGCAGCGCACGCTCGCCGGCCAGGAAGCGGCCGGTGGCCGCACCGACCTGTTGCTGCGCCTGTTGCAGGGCAGCGGTCATCGCATCGACGGCATCGGTATCGACGTAGCGCCGCTCGCGCAGGGCCAGCAGCTGGCCACGCTGGCGGCCGATGGCATTGAGTGCCTGCACGAACGGGTCGATCTGGTCCCAGCTGTCCGGCTGCAGCCCGGCCAGCAGGGCGCGGTGCTCACGCTGGGCCTGGTCCATCGCCTGGGCCGACTGGGCCGCGATGGACTGCACCTTCTCGTACTCGTCCAGCACTGCTTCGCCGGTGGCGGTGACCGCACGCAACAGGCTGGCCATGCCGCCACAGTGCTCGTCATCGAGCCAGTGGTGGCTGTCAAACAGCTTGCGCGCCTGCTCCACCAGGCGCTGGTAACGCGGCAGCGAGACATCCGGGCTGGCGATGCTGCGCGCCACCGAGATCAGGTTGGAAATGCCGCGCACCAGCTCGGCATTGCCGATCCGGCCAAGGAAACTGCTGCCCGGCGGCCGGCTGGCGGCGTATTCGTCGCTGTAGAACGGCGTCTGCCAGACCTGCATCGGGTGGACCCGGGTCGGCGCCTCGCCTTCGGCGTGGAACAGCACCAGACGGCCATCGGCGAGCATGGCGTAGCCATGGCCGATGACCGGGTTCTGCAGGCTGCGGGTGATGGTGTTGTAGACCAGCAGGGCCGAACGCCCGGCCTCGCGCTCATGGAAGATGTACAGCACATCCTCGCCATTGGGCGAGCGCAGGCTGCGCTTGAACTGCATGCCCTGCAGGCCGGCTTCGAACTGGCGGTGCTCGCCACTTTGCAGGTAGCAGCCGCCGGGGAAGATGATGCCGTGGTCCTCGGGCAACTGGACACAGGCCTGGACAATGGCATCGTTGCGCAGCACCTGGCCGGTGAGGCTGTTGTAGATCAGCCCCCGCCACTGGGTTTCGCGGTAGGGCAGCACGCGCAGCAGGATCAGCGTGCCGAGCCGGGCAAACTCGACCTGGGCATCATCCAGCGACTGGGTGGTGTCCTCCACCGGCTCGCTGTAGATGCCCTGGCCGGTGCCGGTGTTGTTTTCCACCTTGATCGTCAGGTCACCGCCAAGGGTTTCCACGAACAGGGTGTCCAGGATGTTCAGGTGCGGGTGACGGCCGCTGACGGCCATCTCGCGCCCGGCCCGGGTCCATTCGAAATCGAACGGCGGCGGCAACACGATGTCGCGCTCACCGCGTGCATCCAGGTAGCTCAAGCCACCGTCGGAGGCCACGGCCCAGCGGAACACGCGTACATCGGTGCTGCGTTCGCCGATCTGGAAGGCGGCCAGCAGCCGCCCTTCGGCCACGATCAGCTGCAGCAGGCGGGCATCCTTGTAATAGGTGTACAGCTCGCTGAAATCACGCACGAACTCGGGCTGGGCCAGGAACGTGCCGGCCAGGTCCAGCGGAGTGACGTCGTAGCCGTCGGCCCCCTCGACCAAGCGGTACAGGCTGAACACATCAGCCACCGTGGTCTGGCTCTTCAGCCCGATGTACACGTTGTAGCCGAACAGCAGGCAGTCGCTGCCTACCTGCACCACATCGCGACCAACGGCATTGTGCTCGGAGCGGATGCGGAAGCGCCCGAGCACTTCCATCCGGCTGTCGCCGAATTCGGCCAGGCGTTGCTGGTTCAGTGCCTGCGCGGCGCTGAGCAGCTGCTGCCCCTGCTCGCCCAGACGACGCTGCAACACCTCGTAGGCGCCGCCTTCGGCCACGGCCTGGTCAACGATGACCGCGGCGGTTTGATCCTGATTGTCCGACATGCTCTGCACTTCCTGGCTAGCCCACCCTCAGCGGCGTGCCGGCGCACACCGCCGCAAACCGGCATCACCAGGCTGGCGTGCCGGCCCCTGCCCTGCGGCTCAGTCGGCCTTGTCCAGGTCCAGCACCTGCGGCCGGGCCACGCCCAGGTAACGCTGCATCAGGTCCTGCACGATCGGGCTCTTGTCCACCAGGCCTTCGATCGACTTGCCCAGCGAGACCGCGCGCACCAGGTTGTCGAACATGCCGCCGTCGCCGCCGACCAGGTCGATGTCGGCATTGCGCAGCGCGGTGGCAATGACCTCGGCATTTTCCTTGGACACTTCCTTGCCGGCCTCGATCGAGGCCAGCGCCTGCTTCAGGCTGGTGTCGAGCATCATCCGGAACTCCTCGTGGCCGCGCGCCTTGTCGCTGAGCGCATCGATGGCCTGGAACTTGCGGGTCAGGCCCTGGGCCTCGGCGAACAGGCGCTTTTCCACCACGCTGGCTTCGGCCGTGCCGATCGACTCGGCCGCCGCCGCCTTGGCCCGGCCCATGGCCTCCTCGCCCTGGGCCTTGGCCTGCAGGTTGTGGCTGAGCACCTGGGCATCGGTACTGCCCTGCTTGAGGTTGGCATCGGCCTTGGCCTCGATCACCCGCGCCTCGGCCACGCCGATCTTTTCAATCGCCAGGGCACCGGCCTCGCGCACCTGCGCATCGGCCAGGCCCGGTGCCGCACGCTCGGCGCGGATACCTTCGGCCAGCAGCTTCTTGGCCTCGGCCTGCTTGCCCGAGGCCTCGAACTCGGCCTGGGCCAGGGTGGTGATTTCCACCGCCTTGTGCCGGGCCGAGGTTTCGCGCGCCTGGGCTTCCTTGACCTCGCGCACCAGCGCTTCCTGGGCCCTGGCTTCGGCTTCCAGGATGGTTACCTGCTTGAGGCGGTCGGCCTCGGACACCTGGCGCACTTCCTTGATGCGTTCTTCTTCCTGGGCCACGGTCTTGTCGATGGAGATGCGCTCACGGGTGATGTTGGCCACATCCATCCGGCCCTGCTCGACCACCTTGTCACGCTCCACGCCCTGCAACTGCACCTCGCGGTCAGTGGTGACCTGCTCCAGCTGGCGCGCACGCTCCACCCGTTCGGCCTCGATGGCCACCGCGCGCTGGCGGTTCTGCTCGGCGACCTCCACCTCGCGCAGGCGGTTCTGCTCGCGGATGTCGATCAGCTGCTGGGCCTCGATACGGGCATTTTCCGCCAGCTGGCGCTGCTCTTCCTGCACCTTGAGCGTTTCTGCCTCCTCACGCGCGCGCATGGTCTGCACCTCGCGCTGCTGCCGTGCCTCGGCCTCGGCCTGCTGCCGCTCCAGCGCCAGCAAGGCTTCGCGGGCCTCGACGTTCTTCTTGCTGATGGCCAGCTTTTCGTTCTGTTCCAGCTCGTTGGTGATCACATTCTGGCGCGCGGTCAGTTCGGTGATCTTGCGGATGCCCTCGGCATCGAGGATGTTGCTCTGGTCCAGCAGGGCCTTGGGTGTCTGCTCCAGGTAGTCGATGGCCACGTCCTCTAGCACGTAGCCGTTGAGATCATTGCCGATCACCTTGATGATCTCGTCGCGGAACTCCTGGCGCTTTTCGAACAGCTCGGTGAACTCGAACTTCTTGCCCACCGTCTTCAGTGCCTCGGAGAACTTGGCATTGAACAACTCGTCCACCGCGTGTTTGTCCGAGGCACGGTCGGCGCCGATGGCCTTGGCCACGCGCAGCACGTCTTCCTGGGTTTCATTGACCCGCAGGTAGAACGCCACCGTGATGTCGGCACGCATGTTGTCGCGGCAGATCAGCCCTTCCTTGCCACGGCGGTCCACCTGCAGGGTGATCAGGCTGATCCGCATCAGCTCGGCGCGGTACAGCACCGGGATGATCAACGCCCCGGTGAAATGCACCTTGGGGGTGGCACTCATGTCATTGACGATCAGGGCCACGCCCTGGTCAACCTTGCGGTAGAAGGCCTTGAACAGGCCGGCAATGCCGACCAGGACCACCACCAGACCACCCACGCCCACCACGAAGGGTGCATACACCGCCATGCTCATCAACCACTCTCCTTGTCGCCAGATTCAAGTAAGCCAACCGGAGCCGATGCCTGCTCCAGGGCATCGGCCGCAATCACGTAATAGCAATAGGCCTTGGGGTCGTACTCCACCAGCATCACCGCCTGTCCACGCGGCAGGCTGGCCCCGTCACGGCTGCGCACCTGCAGGACCAGGCCAGCGCCGCCATCGTCCAGCGTGGCCCGGCCCTCACTGGCCGTGACCGCAGCGGAAATCACCACGCCGGTACGCCCCAGCAGCTGCGGCACGCCGGTGGTGCGCGCGCGCAGCCACATCCGGCGGAAGGGCCGCAACACCAGCGCCGTGGCAGGCGCGGCGGGCAGCGGCGCCAGCAACAGGCCCAGGCTGCCCAGTGCAAAACGCCAGAACCCCGGCAAGCCCTGCAGCAGCAACAGCTGCAACAGGTAAACAAGGGTCCAGGAAAAGAAAACCAGCAGGGTCAGCACCAGCATCAGTGGCGCACCGGTCAGGCCCAGACGGCCGAGTATGGCGGCTACCGCATGGGCAATACCTTCCGCCTCCACCCCATCGGCGAGGCCCAAATCCAGGCCGTCGCCAAGCAACCCCGTGGCCATCAGCAGCCAATACAGCAGGCACACACTGAGCACGATGCTCAGCGGCAGCGTCGGGTAAGACAACACAACCTGCAGGAACAGCTGCATCCAACCTCCATGTGACCGCATTCAGGGCCCACCATGGCGCAACACCATGGCACCAGCTGCGCCCAATCCTTGCGCAGCCAGCTCCTGATCATAGTTCAAGCATGGGTCAGCGACATACCGATTGCCGGCAAACTGTGACCGCGCTCAAGCCTGGGCAGGCGTTTGTGCCAGCAGTGTCTGGTCGGCCAGCCGCACCTGCTCGACGAAACGGCGCATCTTCTCGCCGTCCTTGATCCCGGGCGAATGCTCGATGCCGCTGGACACATCCACCCCCCAGGGACGGGTGCGGGTCACCGCCTCGAACACATTGTCCGGGCCGATACCGCCAGCCAGCAGGAACGGCCGGTGCAGCCCGGCCGGTACCTGGCTCCAGTCAAAGGCCAGGCCACTGCCGCCCGAGCCGCCGGGGGCATGGCTGTCCAGCAACAGGCCGCTGGCACCGGGATAGCGCTGCAGCAGCTGCTTGCCGGTGACCGGCTCGCTGCCGCCCATCGCCACTGCTTTGAGCCAGGGCATCTGGAAGCCGGCGCAGAACGCCTCGTCCTCCTCGCCATGGAACTGCAACAGGCTCGGGCGCACGCTGCGCATCACCTCGCGCACCTCGTCACGGCTGTTGTTGCGGAACAGCGCCACCACATCCACCAGTGGCGGCACCGCCGCACGCACCACCCGGGCCTCGGCGATGTTGAGCAGGCGCTTGCTGCCAGCGGCAAAGATCAGGCCGACCGCATCCACGCCCAGTTCGGCAGCCAGCCGCACGTCGCCGGCGCGGGTCATGCCGCAAAACTTGATCCGGGTGCGGCCCAGGCTCATGGCTGCAGGGCCGCGTCGGTGACTTCGGCCGGCAATTGCCAGATGGCCGGGTAAAGCGGCCCAAGGAACACCAGCCCGGCCGACGGCGCGGTCGGCCCGGCCTTGTTGCGGTCACGCCCGGCCAATATCTCGGCCATCCATTCCACCGGACGTTCGCCGGCGCCGATCATGCACAGCGAGCCGACAATATTGCGCACCATGTGGTGCAAAAAGGCATTGGCCTGCACCTGCACCTCCACCACCTCGCCATCGCGCTTCACGCTGATGCGCTGCAGTTCGCGGCGGGCATGTGCGGCCTGGCATTCGGCGCTGCGCAGGGCGGAAAAGTCGTTCTCGCCCAGCAGCGATTGCGCCGCCAGGTGCATCGCATCGGCATCCAGTGCCCGGCGTTCCCAGCTGAGCATCTGCCGCCCCAGCGCCGGGCGCACCGAGCGGTTCATGATGCGGTAGCGGTAACGGCGGGCTCGGGCAGCAAAGCGGGCATGAAAATCGCTGCTGACCGGCTGGCACCAGCGCACCGCCACTTCCGGCGGCAACCGGGTGGTGGTGCCCAGGGTCCAGGCACGCGGGTCGCGCACCACATCGGTATCAAAATGCACCACCTGGCACTGGCCATGCACGCCGGCATCGGTACGCCCGGCACACATCACCGACACCGGCGCATCGGCCACCGAGGACAGCGCCTGCTCCAGCGCGGCCTGCACACTCGGCCCGCCCTCACCCAGGTACTGCCAGCCCTTGAAGGCACTGCCGTCGTATTCGATTCCTGCCGCGTAGCGCATCAGTACTTCCTGCCTGCCAAGCGGCTCAACCCAGACGCCCCAGCAATTCCAGCGCCTGCTCGCGCGCAGCCGGATCGGTACCGGTGGCCACTTCCTGCAGCAGGCCGCGAGCGGTATCGGCATCGCCCAGGTCCAGGTAGGCAATGGCCAGCTCCAGACGCTCGCGGCTACCCGGTTGCGGCAGGCCGCTGCTGTGCGCGTTGTCCACGCCTCCCCCCCAGGGCATCGCCGCCGGCACGGGTTCGGGTTCGGGTTCGGCAACCGCCGCTTCACCGCGCTCATGCTCGGGCAGCTGGAACAAGTCGAAAGCTTCGTCATCGGCGCGGGCCGGGGCCGGCTCCTGCAGGCGCGGCGCTGGCTCGGATGCCTCGTCCCGGGCCATCGGGGCGGCGGGCATGGGGGCGGTCGCATCGGGCGCAGCCGGCAGGGCATCGGCGGTGTCCACACCGTGCGGCAGCACCGGTTCCTCGCGCCCGGAACGCAGCATGGCAATCATCTGGTCGGCATCCAGCACAGCCGGGTGCTCCGGCTTGTGCGGGTCAATCCCGTCCTGCCCGGGGTCGCCCAGGGCAGGCACATCATCGGCGGCCAACGGCTCGGCGGCATCGCCAGCGGCCAGCGGCGGCAGTGGCGAGGGCTTGCGCCTGCGCGCCAGCCATGCCGCGACAGCGGCACCGAGCAGCAGCAAGCCGCCGCCCCAGGCCCAGACCGCCACACTGCCCGAGCCGGCGGTCTCATTGGCAGCGGCCACCTGCTTCTGTGCGGCGGCCATGTCGTTGTCTTTCAGCGCGATCAGCGCGGACTGCTGTTCGCGCAGCTTTTCCAGCTCGGCCACGCGCTCGCGCAGCTCGGCCACCTCGGCATCGCGGGTGGCCAGGTCTTCCCGGGCCTGACGCAGTTGCTCACTCACCAGCCTGTCTCCTTCGGCACCGGCTTCGGTGCCCGATATGCGTGCGGCTGCCGTGCCATCGGCCACCGCAGCCGGGGCAATTTCCAGCCGCGCCCCGGTCACGGCGGGGGTGTTGTCTGTTGCTGGCGTCGGGCTTGCCGGGCCTGCCCCGACGGCCTCGGCCAGGGTCGGCTGCGGCATCGGCGCACGCGCCTGCTGCCACTGCCCGGTCTGCTCGCGCACCAGCGCCCTGGCCTGGGCGGCGCCAACGCTGGCCAGCGCCTGGGCATCGGGCAGCTGCAGCTGGGCGCCGGCACGCAAGCGGTGGATGTTGCCGCCGATGAAGGCCTGCGGGTTGGCCTGCAACAGCGCCACCATCGCCTGGTCCAGGCTGGCCTGGCTGCCACGGGCCAGCTGGCTGGCGATCTGCGACAGGGTCTGGCCGGACTGCACGGTGAGCACCCCATCGGCGGCCGTGATCGACGGCGCGGCCGGGGCCGGTGCACGTACCGGGCCGGGGCTCGCGGCGGGCGCCGGCGCCGGTGTATCCGCCACTGGCGTTGCCGGCACCGCCGGCGCCTCGGTGGGCTCACGCACGATGGTATTGGACGGCCCCTGGCTCGGCGCCTGGATCTGCGGTGCCTGGATGGCAGAGGCCGTGTGCGGGCGGTCGACCAGGGCAGAGTACTCACGCACCAGGCGGCCGCGGCCCCAGTCCACCTCGATCAGGAAGCTGACCACCGGCACGTCCACCGGCATCGGACTGCTGACCCGGATCACCGCGCGGCCCTGGGCGTCCTGGGCAAAATCAAAGGCCAGCGTACTGACCAGGCCACTGGGGCGCTCCAGCCCGACCCGGGCAAAGGTTGCCGGCGAGGCCAGGGCCACCCTGGCCGCCTCCAGCTCCCCCGGGTCGGCACTGACCACAGGAATTTCCGCCAGCAAGGGCTGGCCGGGCTGCGACAGCACCCGGATGTCTCCCAGCCCCAGCGCCATCGCAGCGTTGGAACCCAGCGCCAGCGCCAAAGCCAGCGCAGCTTGTAGCGGGCGTTTGCCGCCCCGTACCGGTGTATTCATCGCGTCAATATACCCAGCAACCGGCGTCAGGCATACGCCCGCGCCGGTCGTACTGCCAACTCAGCCTTCGGCGGCAACCAGCTCGGCCAGCTGCACAGCATTGAGTGCGGCGCCCTTGCGGATGTTGTCGGCCACCACCCACAGGGCAATACCACGCGGGTGGGAGATATCCTCGCGCAGGCGGCCCACGTAGACCGGGTCATTGCCCGAGGCATGGGTCACCGGGGTCGGGTAGCCACCGGCCTGGCGGCTGTCCACCACCTCCACCCCCGGTGCCGTATCCAGCAGCTCGCGCACGCGTTCGATGCTGATCTTTTCGCGGGTTTCCAGGTGCACTGCCTCGGCATGGCCATAGAACACCGGCACGCGCACCGCAGTCGGGTTCACCTGGATGCGCTCATCGCCCAGGATCTTGCGGGTCTCCCACACCAGCTTCATTTCTTCCTTGGTGTAGCCGTTGTCCAGGAAAGCATCGATGTGCGGGATCAGGTTGAAGGCGATCTGCACCGGGAACTTCTTCGGCTCGGCCGGCTGGAAGCCCAGCAGCTGGGCGGTCTGCTTGCCCAGTTCTTCCATGCCGGTCTGACCGGCGCCGGAAACGGACTGGTAGGTGGCGATGTTCACGCGCTCGATCCCGGCTTCGCGATGGATCGGCGCCAGCACCGGCATCAGCTGCATGGTCGAGCAGTTCGGGTTGGCGATGATGCCGCGCGGGCGCTGCTTGACCATCTCCGGGTTCACTTCGGAAACCACCAGCGGCACGTCGTCCTGGTAGCGGAAAGCCGAGGAGTTGTCGATCACCACAGCCCCGGCGGCGGCAAACTTCGGTGCGTACTCGGTGGAGATGTCACCACCGGCCGAGAACAGGGCGATATCCACCCCGGCCGGGTCGAAGCTGGCCAGGTCCTGCACGGTGACCTTGTCGCCGTTGAATTCGATGCTGTTGCCGGCCGAACGGGCCGATGCCAGCACGCTCAGCTTGCCCACCGGGAAGCCACGCTCGGCCAGGATGGCCAGCATGGTCTGGCCTACCGCACCGGTGGCACCGACAACCGCGACATGGAACTGACGAGAAGCATTGCTCATGGGGAACACTCAAAAGAGGGACAGGAAGAAGGCGCAACAGGAACCAGGTTCGGGGAGCCGCCACACGACCAGCACGGCCCCCTATCGTTTGTTGCCCGGCAGCTGCCCCGCAGCGATCGCACACAGCAAGGCCACCGGCGTGGCCGCCGGCAGCACGACGTTGGCCGGAGCCAGCGCCTCAGCCATCGATGCGGCCGGGAATCTGCGGGGCCACCGCACCGACATCGCCGCACTGGGCGCGGTGGCGCAGGGCCTGGTCCATCAGCACCAGGGCGACCATGGCCTCGGCAATCGGGGTGGCACGGATGCCCACACAAGGATCGTGGCGGCCGGTGGTCACCACCTGGACCGGGTTGCCGTCCGTGTCCACGCTGTCGCCGGGCAGGCGCAGGGACGAGGTCGGCTTGAGCGCCAGCGACACGCGGACCGGCTGGCCGGTGGCAATGCCGCCGAGGATGCCGCCGGCATGGTTGGAGGCAAAGCCTGCCGGGGTGATCAGGTCGCGGTGCTCACTGCCCAGCTGGGCGGCCGAGTCAAAACCGTCGCCAATTTCCACGCCCTTGACCGCATTGATGCTCATCAGGGCGCTGGCCAGTTCGGCCGAGAGCTTGCCGTAGATCGGCTCGCCCCAGCCGGCCGGCACGCCTTCGGCCACCACGTCCACCCGCGCACCGACCGAATCACCGGATTTGCGCAGGGCGTCCATATAGGCTTCCAGCTCGCCCACCTGGGCCGCGTCGGGCCAGAAGAACGGGTTGTCCTCCACCGCCGACCAGTCAAACCCGGCCGGGCGGTGCGGCCCCAGCTGCGACAGGTAACCGCGCACGCTGACTCCGTAACGCTGTGCCAGCCACTTCTTGGCCACCACCCCGGCGGCCACGCGCATGGTGGTTTCGCGGGCCGAGGAGCGGCCGCCACCGCGCGGGTCGCGGATGCCGTACTTGTGCCAGTAGGCGTAGTCGGCATGGCCCGGTCGGAACTGGGCGGCAATGTTGCTGTAGTCCTTGCTGCGCTGGTCGGTGTTGCGGATCAACAGCGCGATCGGGGTGCCGGTGGTCAGGCCCTCGTACACCCCGGACAGGATTTCAACCTCATCCAGCTCGCGACGCTGGGAGGTATGGCGCGAACGGCCGGTGGCCCGGCGCTGCAGATCAAAGGTGAACTCCTCAGGGCTGAGCGCCAGCCCCGGGGGGCACCCGTCGATCACGCAGCCGATGGCCGGACCGTGGGACTCACCAAAGGTGGTGACGGTGAGCAGCTTGCCGAAGGAGTTGGCACTCATCGGGCAGCGGCCAGTTCGGCAATGCGGGCGTGGTGGCGGCGCAGCTCGGCCGCTTCCACGGCAAAGATGCCCATCTGGCCGACCTTGAACTCGATCCAGGCCAGTTCCAGTTCCGGCAGCAGCGCATTGACGTGCTGCTCCGAATCACCCACTTCGCAGATCAGCAGGCCGTCTTCAGTGAGGTGGTCGGGGGCATCACGCAGGATCTTCAGCACCAGGTCCAGGCCATCATCACCGGCGCGCAGGGCCAGCTCCGGCTCGTGACGGTATTCGTCCGGCAGCTCGTCGGTTTCCTGGTTGGTCACATACGGCGGGTTGGTCACGATCAGCTCGTAGACGCGCCCTTCCAGGCCCTCGAACAGGTCGGACTTGATGATCTCCACGTTGTGGGCCAGCAGGCGCTCGCGGTTCTCGTGGGCCAGGCTCAGCGCGGCATCGTTGATGTCGCTGCCGTCCACCTGCCAGTTCGGGTAGTAATGGCCCATGGCGATGGCAATGCAGCCCGAACCGGTGCACAGGTCCAGCGCCCGGGTCACCTCGCGGCCGGCCAACCACGGCTCGAAGCCACCCAGGATCAGCTCGGCGATCGGCGAACGCGGCACCAGGGCGCGTTCGTCGCTTAGGAAGTTCAGCCCGGCAAACCAGGCCTCGCCGTTGAGGTAGGCCGCCGGCACACGCTCGTTGATGCGGCGCTCGAACAGGCCCAGGATGTTGGCCTTCTCATCGTCCAGCAGGCGCGCCGCGCCGTAGGCCGGGCCCAGGTCCGGCGGCAGGTGCAGCGCATGCAGCACCAGGCTGGTGGCCTCGTCCAGGGCGTTGTCATAGCTGTGGCCGAAGGTCAGCCCGGCAGCGTTGAAACGGCTGGCGCCGTAGCGGATCAAGTCGATGATCGTATGGAGTTGCGCGGCAACCTGGCTGGTCATGGCGGTACGTCGTAAGCAATAGAACCGCCGATTATAGAGGCCACCCCGGTATATTGGCCGCATCGTTGCACAGGAAACGGACGCATGTTCAACCGCAATTCGATCATCATCCTCGCCGTGGCCCTCGCCGCCGGGCTCGGCCTGGTGGCCGGCAGCAAGGTGTTCAACCGCCCTGCGGGCGAACATGCCGGCAACACCGCCAGCATCACCTGGTACAACAGCCCGCGCGATGTGGCCGATTTCAACCTGGCCCAGTCCGACGGCACCCGCCTGGTGCCCGGCGAACTGCGCGGCCACTGGACCCTGGTGTTCCTGGGCTTCACCCACTGCCCGGATGTCTGCCCGACCACCCTGTTGGAGCTGGCCGGCGCCCAGCAGCAGTGGCGTGCCCTGCCCGATTCGGTGCGCCCGCGCCTGCTGCTGGTCTCGGTGGACCCGGAACGCGACACCCCGGCACGCCTGGGCGAGTATGCGCATGCCTTCCACGCCGACACCCTGGCCGCCACCGGCGACCTGCCGGCACTGGAAAAGTTCGCCACTTCGCTGGGCCTGGTGTTTGCCAAGGCCGAAGGCGACAACTTTGCCGACAACCCGGACGACTACAGCATGGATCACTCGGCCGCCATGGCCGTGCTCGACCCGCAAGGCCGCCTGGCCGGCCTGATCCGCCCCCCCTTCACTGCGGCCACCATCGCGGCCGACCTGACCGAACTGACCAAGAAGACCGCCCCATGAGTCTGGTAACAACGCTCACCTACGCCCTGCCGCACCGCCTGCTGTCCTCCTGGGCCCGCCGCCTGGCCTACTCCACCGACCCGAAGATGTCGCAGCTGCTGATCAACACGGTGATCGAGAAGTTCGGCGTCAACATGGACGAGGCCGCCAACCCGGACCCGGGCAGCTACCCCAGCTTCAATGCCTTCTTCACCCGCGCCCTGAAGCCGGGCGCGCGCAAGCCCGACCCGGACCGCCGCGCCCTGCTGATGCCGGCCGACGGCCACATCAGCCAGCTCGGCCCGATCGAAGATGGCCGCATCTTCCAGGCCAAGGGGCAGTCGTTCACCGCCGCCGAGCTGCTGGGCGATGCCGCCGACGCCAAGCCGTTCAACGATGGCCTGTTTGCCACCGTTTACCTGTCCCCGCGTGACTATCACCGTGTGCACATGCCCTGCCGCGGCACCCTGCGCGAGACCGTGCATGTCCCGGGGCGCCTGTTCAGCGTGGGCACCGATGCGGTGGCCAACGTGCCGCGTCTGTTTGCCCGCAACGAGCGCCTGGTCTGCCATTTCGACACCGAATTCGGCCCGATGGTGCAGGTCATGGTCGGCGCCCTGCTGGTCTCCGGCGTGGAGACGGTCTGGAGCGGCGAGGAAATCCCTGCCTATGGCGACAAGGTCACCCGCAAGGACTGGCGCGGCAAGAACATCAGCCTGGACAAGTTTGCCGAGATGGCCCGCTTCAATTACGGCTCCACCGTGATTGTGCTGCTGCCACGCGGCGTGGCCGAGCTCAACCCGCAGCTCAAGGCTGAAAGCCCGGTGCGACTGGGCCAGAAGCTGGCCACCCTGAAGGGCTGAACCAGCTGCTGCAGGTCATTTCCAAAAAGGTCGCCTTTGGGCGGCCTTTTTCATGGCCGTCGCTCATCCAGCATCAGCCCCCTACCCTGCCACGGCCTTTCTGTTTTCAGAACAGTTCGAGCCGGTACGCAGGCTCGTTTCCGACCGGGGCACGACCTACCCTGCTGGCGACAAAAGCATACGTAGACCCAAAACAAAGCGGGACCATGCCCCCATGCAACCAACACGCCGTATCGCCCTGCCCTGCCTGCTCGCCACCCTGCTGTTCCCCATGCTGGCCAGCGCCGCCCAACGATGCCCCGCCGACTCCATGCGCAACCACCCGCCGCAGGTCAATTTCCGTGTGGACAATGACCTGTTCGGCGGCAAGGCCCAGGATCAGGGCTACACCAACGGCGCCCAGCTGACCCTGGTCTCGCCCAACCTGCTGGACTACACCAGCGACCCCTGCCTGCCGCGTCTGGCGCGCTGGGTCAACCGTCACCTGGAACGACTGCACCCGGGCCAGTTCGAGCAGCAGAACATGATCTTCAGCATCGGCCAGGGCATTTTCACCCCGACCGACTCACAACAAAGCGCACTGATCAGCGACGACCGCCCGTATGCCGGGGTGCTGATTGCCAGCTTCGGCTACAACGCCCGCCGTGATGACCACTTGCAGACCACCCAGCTGACCCTGGGTGTGGTTGGCCCCTGGGCCCAGGGCGAGCAAGTGCAACGCGCCGTGCACGATGTGCTGGGCAGCGAAAAGTTCCAAGGCTGGGACAACCAGCTGCACAACGAACCGGTGTTCATGCTCACCCACGAACGCATGCAACGCTGGCCAGCCGACAGCGACCGCAATGCCAGCGGCTGGGGCTGGGATGCGATCAGCCATTACGGCGGCGCGCTGGGCAACCTGGCCACGCGCGTCAATGCCGGTGGCGAGCTGCGTTTTGGCTGGAAACTGCCCGACGACTTCGGCAGCACCCCACTGCGCCCGGCCGGTGAAAACACCGCCCCCACCCGCGAGGGCCGCCACAGCGGCTGGGCCTGGCACCTGTTCCTGACCAGTGACGCCTCCTGGGTGATCCGCGACATCACCCTGGACGGCAACACCTGGCGCAACAGCCACCGGGTGGACAAGCGCGAGCTCAAGGCCCTGGCCGGTTACGGCGTGGCGGTGATGAAGGACCGCTGGAAGTTCGCCTTTGCCCGCTACCACAGCACCCGCGAATTCGAAGGCCAACCCGAGCCGCCTGTGTTTGGCAGCTTCACCATCACCCGCGCACTGTGAGCACCTGCCCAGCCACCGCCCCCAGCAAGGCCGTCCCCACGGTGGCTTTGTTTAGCTGGCAGGTCCAATGCCGGCAGTTGCAAAACCAATAAGCTGTCAGACCGCCCCGAAGAGAGCCTGTCCAACAAGTTGGCGCCATTACATGCGAAGGCTGATTCCCCTTGCATGGGCGAAACCGCTGGATGAGCGAGGCCTCCGGGTGCGTTCTTACCCTGGTCCGGATCAGTAGGAACGATCCAACAAGACCGTTTATGACCAACGGAAATCCCCGTGGGACGGGATGCAGTCTGGCAATGCTTGAAGCCTGTCGCATCGATTGCATCAACTGCAGCAAAAACCCGGCAGACGCAAAGCCTGAAAGCGAAAGGCAAGGTCAGCGTACTGCCGGAGTTGACGGGAAGCTCCTTACGGAATTGTTAGGTCTGCCACTCACACAGACCTGAGTTTTGATGCTGCTGCAATGTACACGTGTAAGGCGCGCTCACAGTCGCCAAGGGCGCGATGCTGGTTTGAAAGTGAAAGATCACCGTCACGCGCAAGGTCTGCTAGACGAAAGCTTTGACGGTTTGGCCAAGCTCGTCTTGCCATTTTTAGTGCGCAAGAAGTTGGATTGCGGAATTGAAGGTTATGCTGCGCGGCTGCGCTGTGAAGGAAAGGAAGGTCGAAATCTGCATTAAAGGAAACCAAGTGAAGGTCACCAACAAATGCGGCGAAGCCGTTGAGTGCTTCTTCAAGTGAAACGCCATCAGACTTCAGTAGATCATCAGTGATGCCAGTTAGCTCAACGATCTTCTTCGGGAGCTTCCGCTTGGCGAAAACCAAGTTTTGATACGTGTCGTGCTGATTCGAGTCACGATTAACTCTGATAGCGCCTATCTCAATGATTTGATGCTTTGACGGATCAAGG
>JBJEWP010000115.1:0-7187 GCA_051885115.1 Stenotrophomonas sp.
GAGCAGAGGACTCATAATCCTTTGGTTGCAGGTTCGAATCCTGCTGGGCCCACCATCGAAAACGCCGCAAGGCGTTTTTTTGTGTCTGTCGGCATGTGCGGTTTTGTGTGTGCGAACCGCTATCCTGCCGGTCTTGCTTAGTGAAGGGTGTGACCATGCTGCTGGAAACCATTGAACGTGAAACCGGTGCCAACCCGCAGTGGGCGGTGATCTGGCTGCATGGCCTGGGTGCCGACGGCAATGACTTTGCGCCGATCGTGCCGGAGCTGGTGCGCAAGCACTGGCCGGCGATCCGCTTCGTTTTCCCGCATGCCCCGGTACGTGCGGTGACCATCAATGGCGGTGCGCGCATGCGGGCCTGGTATGACATCGTCGGCATGGACCTGGCCTCGCGCGCGGATACGGCCGGGGTGGCCGAGTCGATCGAGCAGGTCAATGCCTTGATCGAGCGCGAGGCGGCACGTGGCATCCCGGCCGAACGCATCATCGTGGCCGGCTTCTCCCAAGGCGGGGCGGTGGCATTGTCGCTGGGCCTGCGGCGCAGCCAGCCGCTGGCCGGGCTGGTGGCGATGTCCACCTATCTGCCTGATCCGGACAATGCCGGCAAGCATCTGGCCGCCGGAGCCACGGCACAGCCGGTGTTCTTTGCCCACGGCAGTGCTGACCCGGTGGTGCCGCTGGGCTTGGGTGAACAGAGCATGGCAGCCCTGCGCATGCTCGGTTTCGCAGTACAGAGCCATCGTTACCCGATGGCGCACCAGGTCTGCGGCGAGGAAATCACCGACCTGGCCGACTGGATCGAGCAGCGCCTGCAGCAGGCGTGATGTCGGTGCGGTGACGCCTGGGCCGGGGCTGGGTACCATGGGCAATCACGCGCAGGTGGAGCTGGTGACGGCATGAAGGTTGTCATCGTCGATGACGAGGCGTTGGCCCGGGAACGGCTTTGCGGCCTGCTGGCCGCGCATGAGGATACCGAGCTGGTGGCCGAGGCCGACAGTGGTCCGGCCGCGATCGCCGCCTGCCAGCTGCACCAGCCGGATGTGGTGCTGCTGGACATTGCCATGCCGGGGATGGACGGGCTGGAAGTCGCCCGTCAGCTGGGCCAGTTGGAGCAACCACCGGCGGTGGTGTTCTGCACCGCGTATGACGCCCATGCGCTGTCGGCCTTCGAGGCGGCGGCGCTGGATTACCTGATGAAGCCGATCCGTGCCGAGCGCCTGGCCAGTGCGCTGGGACGGGTGCGCACCTTCATCGCCGGGCGCCAGGGTCAGGGCAGTGGGGCGGCGTCAGCCAGGCAGCACCTGTGTGCCCGTCTGCGTGGCAGTCTGCGTCTGATTGCCGTGGCCGACATCCGTTACCTGCAGGCCGAGGAAAAGTACGTGGTGGTCCACCACACCCGCGGCCAGGACCTGGTGGAAGATTCGCTGAAGTCGCTGGAGGATGAGTTCGGCGATATCTTCGTGCGCATCCACCGCAATTGCCTGGTGGCACGGGCACAGTTGCTGGAGTTGCGCCGGCATGAGGGCACGGTGCATGCGGTGCTGCGTGATGAACCCTTGCTGCTGGAAGTCAGCCGGCGTTGCGTGCCGGGTCTGCGGCTGTGGCTGGAAGGCGGCTGAGCCGGGACGGCTGCGCGGCCGGCGGTCGCATCGGCGATAATGCCGGCATGAACACCTTGCGTATTGCTACCCGTAAAAGCCCGCTTGCCCTGTGGCAGAGCGAACATGTTGCCGGTCTGCTGCGTCAGGCCCACCCGGGGCTGGAAGTGGTGCTGGTGCCAATGAGCACCCGTGGTGACGAGATCCTTGACCGCTCGCTGGCCGCCATCGGTGGCAAGGGCCTGTTCCTGAAGGAGCTCGAGCTGGCCATGCTGCGCGGCGAGGCCGATTGCGCGGTGCACTCGCTCAAGGATGTGCCGATGGAGCTGGATGGCCCGTTCGTGCTGCCGGCGATCCTGGAGCGGGCCGACCCGGCCGATGCCTTCATCAGCAACCGGTATGCCCGTCTGGAAGACCTGCCGCCCGGGGCCGTGGTCGGGACCTCCTCGCTGCGCCGTCAGGCCCAGGTGCGCAGCCTGCGCCCGGACCTGGTCTGTCGTGACCTGCGGGGCAACGTCAACACTCGCCTGGCCAAGCTGGATGCCGGCGACTATGACGCCATCCTGCTGGCCTGTGCCGGCCTGCAGCGGCTGGGTCTTGAATCACGCATCGCCTCGCGCCTGACTGCACCGCACTGGCTGCCGGCACCGGCGCAGGCGGCGGTGGCGGTGGAGTGCCAGGCAGCCGATGCCGCCACCCTTGCCCTGTTTGCACCGCTGGACCATGGCCCGACCCGCACCTGTGTGGAAGCAGAGCGGGCGATGAACCTCGCCCTGCACGGCAGCTGCCATGTGCCGGTGGCCGGTTTTGCCCAGTTCGAGGGCGACGATGGCCTGTGGCTGCAGGGCATGGTGGGTGATGTGGCTCATGGCCGCAGCATCCGCGCCGAGGCCCATGGCCAGGTGGGCCAGGGCAAGGAGCTGGGCGGGCAGGTGGCCCAGTTGCTGCTCGGCGCCGGTGCCGGCGAGCTGCTCGGCAGCCCGGAATAAGACGTCTGCGCTGTGCAGATACAACAACGGGACCGATCGGTCCCGTTGTTGTTTGGGGCTGGCCGTACCGGCTTACTTGTAGGTGTAGACCAGGTTGACCGTGGTCAGGGTGTCGGTCTTGTGCTTGCCATCGGCCACGTCGCTGTTGTGGCGCGCCTGCCAGCCGGCCTTCAGGGCCAGGCGGTCGTTCATGCTCACCGACAGGCCCAGGTCGTTCTGGGCGAAGGTGTTGTAGGAGCCCGACTCGACCAGCAGGTTGTTGACCAGGGCGGTGTTGTCGGTGATCTGGTAGCGCAGGTCCAGCTGGCCGCGGCCGATCAGGCCGGTGCGGGTTTCATCCGTTTCGGCTTCATGGGTGCGGCGCACACCGGGGCCGAGCTGGGCATCGAGGATGATCTTCTCCGCGTCCAGCAGGCGGGTACCGTAGCCCAGCGAGAAGCTGCCCTGGCGGTCGTAGGTGGCAAAGTCGTCACGCTCGTAACGCGCGTTGGCGGTGAGCTGGCGGTGCTCGCCCAGCTGCAGGCCGCTGGCGGCACCGGCACTGTAACGGTAGGCGGTGGTCTGGCGGAAAAAGTCGACGCTGCCGTCGTCCTGGGTGCGTTTGTATTCGGCGCTGCTGCGCAGAGCGAACAGGTCCATCGAGTGGATCCAGTCGCCTTCGGCATAACGCAGGCGCAGCTTGCCGTTGAAGGTTTCCGAGGTGCTGTTGCCGCTGGCCGAGGCAAAGCCCAGTTCGCCGCCGCTGCCCGACCAGGGCGAGGCGATGGCAGCAAGCTGCCCGGCATCCTGGGCGACGGCCAGCGGGCTCAGGGACAGGCAGAGCAGGCAAATCACATACCGGTGTTTCACTGGAGATCTCCGGATATCGCATAGGGGATGAGGCCTTGGCATGATACCCGGGCCTCCATGGCTGACCGCTAACCCGCAGCTTGTTTGTGATGTTGGTGTTTGGTGCATGGCCCCCGTCATTCGGAGACTTTTGGTGTCATGGATCGTTACGAGCGTATCAATGCTTTGCACCGCCTGCTCAAGGCGTCACGCTACCCGGTAACGGTGGCACGCCTGCAGGATGACCTGGGCTGTTCGCGGGCCACGGTATACCGCGACCTGGCCTTCCTGCGCGATGCGCTGATGGCGCCGGTGGAAGGTGATGGCGAAGCCGGCTTTTGTTATCGCAAGGATGAAAGCGACCGTTTTGAATTGCCGGGGATGTGGCTCAGCTCGGAAGAGCTGCTGGCCCTGCTGGCCTCCCAGCACCTGTTGCAGCGTACCGGTGGTGGCGTGTTGTCACAGATGCTGGCCCCGCTGCAGCAGCGCATTGAGGGCCTGCTGGCGGCACAGGCCGGGATGACCCGCTGGCCGGTGGAGCGGGTGCGGGTGGTGCCGCACCGTGGCCGCAAGCTGGACCAGGCCAGTTTCCGCGCGGTGGCATCGTCGGTGCTCGAACGTCGGCAGCTGTCCTTTGAATACCGGGCGCGCTCCACCGACCAGGCCACCAAGCGGGTGGTCTCGCCGCAGCGCATAACCCACTACCGTGACAACTGGTACCTGGATGCCTGGGACCACGAGCGCCAGGCCCTGCGCAGCTTTGCGGTGGACCGCATCGGCCAGGCGCGGATCAGTAGTGAGGTGGCGCGTGACCTGGACGAGGCCGAGCTGGATGGCCAGCTGGCGGCCAGCTACGGCATCTTCTCCGGTGAGCCCAAGGGCTGGGCAACCATCCGTTTCAGTGCCAAGGCGGCCCGCTGGGTGGCCGACGAACACTGGCACTCACGCCAGCAGGGGCACTTCCTGGAAGACGGCCGTTACGAACTGAAGGTCCCCTACAGCGTGTCACGCGAATTGCTGATGGACGTGCTGCATTACGGCGCCGACGCCGAAATCATCGAGCCGCCGGTGCTGCGCGAGCAGGCCAAGGCATTGCTGGCCCTGACCCTGAGCAATTACGGCGAGTAAGCCTGGGCGGGGCGTCAATGGCGGCCGGCGGATTCGAATCCGAGCCGGCCGCGCTGCACCGGCTGCTGCAGCACCCGGCGCATGCGGTCGGTGTTGACCCCGTATTCGGCCAGGCGGCCGCTGAGTTCGAAATACCGGGCCTGGCTCATGTCCGGCTCGCGGGCCAGGATCCAGGCCATGTCGCGCCCGGGGTAGCCGACCAGGGCCCAGCTGTAGTCCTGGGCCACTTCCAGCACTTCGGTGCGGGTCGGCACCACCTTGTAGAACCAGGTGCGCCAGCGCTTGTTGCCGCTGTCGGCATCGACCCGGGCGCGCAGGTTCAGCGCCTGCAGCGGGGCGTCGAAATCTTCGCGGTAGTAGTAGGTGATCTGTACCTTGTCGGTATCGTCGGGGTCGCGCAGGTAGTCGTGGTAGCTGGCCACGTGGCCACGTTCGATCGGGTTGGCGATACGGCCGATCACATACCAGCGGCCCATGTAGCGCTCCAGTGCCAGCGGCTGCTCGCTGCTGGGACGCAGGGTGCCGGCCGGCTCCTCCGTCGTGGCTGCCTGCTGTGCGCCAGCCACCATCGGTGCACACAGGAGCAGGACAAGGGCGAGCGGGCGGAGGGCAGGGCAGGGCAGGCGCATGTGACGTTGTTTAACCCGGAGGCAGTGAATTTGGGGTCGCAGCCAGTGAGATGGACGTTGGCCAAGCTGGCCGTGACCACATTCACCGAGGGTTTGATGATGCCAAGATTGCAGTTGCAATGGTGTTTCCGTTCAGAATTCTCTTGTATCGCCCTTTCCTGGCGCCGGCTGTTGCGGCAGGCCTGTGTACTGGGGGCGGTGGTGGTGGCCCTGGTGCCGGCGGCGCGTGGCTTTGATGACTGGCTGGGCTGGCTGCCGCTGTGGCTGCTGGTGATGCCCTTGCTGGCCTGCTGGGTAGCCCATGGCGCACCCTGGCCGGTGCTGCTGTGCCGCCCTGGGCCGCGCCGACGGGGGGGGCAGGCGCGCCGGGTACGCCAGGGTTTCGGCCGTGGCATGACCACCGGACGGAGCCGGCAGACGGTTGCATGTGGTAGCGTTCGCGGCCAGTAACCCCGGGGGAGTGCCCATGTCCAAGATCGTTTCGGCCTGCCTGGTGGCAGGTATGTTCGCCAGTGGTGCGGCCGTGGCCGCTGACAATGCCGATCCGCACCAGTGGCTCGAGGAAGTCACCGGCGAGCAGGCGCTGGACTGGGTCAAGGCACGCAATGCCGAGTCCGAGGCCCGCCTGGCCGGCAGCCCGGCCTTCAAACAGACCGAGGCGGCCATCCGCGAAGTGCTCGACTCCGATGCGCGCATCCCGGGCGTGTACGAGATGGGCGGCTACTACTACAACTTCTGGAAGGACCAGGCCAACCCGCGTGGCATCTGGCGCCGTACCACCCTGGCCGAGTACCGCAAGGCCCAGCCGGCGTGGGAAACCATTCTGGACCTGGATGCGCTGAACAAGGCCGAAGGTGAGAACTGGGTCTGGCACGGTGCCGACTGCCTGCGCCCGAGCTATGAGCGCTGCCTGATCGCGTTGTCGCGCGGCGGCGCCGATGCCGATGTCACCCGTGAGTTCAACCTGGCCACCAGGAGCTGGGTCGAAGGCGGGTTCTTCCGCCCCGAGGCCAAGGGCGGCCTGACCTGGATCGACCAGGACAACGTGTTTGTCTACACCGATTTCGGCGATGGCTCGATGACCACCTCCGGTTACCCGCGGGTGGTCAAGCAGTGGCAGCGCGGCACGCCGATGGAAAGTGCGCGCGTGGTTTATGAAGGCCAGGCCGATGACATGTACATCAGTGCCGGCCACGACCACACCCCGGGCTTTGAGCGCAGCTTTGTCTCGCGCACCCTGGCCTTCTACAACAACGAGGTCTATCTGGTCGCTGCCGATGGCAAGCTGCAGCAGATTGATGCCCCCAATTCGGCTGAAAAGTCGGCCTTCCGCAACTGGCTGACCTTCGAGCTGCGCGAGCCGTGGACCATTGCCGGTACCGAATACCCGGCCGGTTCGCTGCTGGTGGCCGGGTTTGATGACTGGATGGCCGGCAAGCGCGAGGTGCAGGCGCTGTTCACCCCGTCGCAGACCACCTCGCTGGCCGGCTACACCTGGACCAACAACCACCTGGTGCTCAACATCCTGGACGATGTGAAGAACCGCCTGGAAGTGCTGACCCCGGCCGATGGCTGGTCGCGCGCACCGCTGGCCGGGGCGCCGTCGTTGGGCACCATCAGTGTCAGTGCGGTCAACCGTGATACGTCCGATGCGCTGTGGATGAGCTCGGCCGACTACCTGACCCCGAGCACCCTGTCGCTGGTGCAGATCGGCCAGCAGCCGGAAGTGCTCAAGTCGATGCCGGCCTTCTTCGATGCCAGTGACAAGGTGATTGAACAGCACTTTGCCACCAGTGCCGACGGCACCCGGGTGCCGTATTTCATCGTGCATGGCAAGGACATGGCCCTGGATGGCAAGAACCCGACCCTGCTGTACGGTTATGGTGGCTTCGAGATCTCGCTGACGCCGGGCTATTCGCCGAGCATGGGCCGCGCCTGGCTGGAGCAGGGTGGCGTCTACGTGGTGGCCAACATCCGTGGCGGTGGCGAGTACGGCCCGCGCTGGCACCAGGCCG
>JBJEWP010000116.1:0-44363 GCA_051885115.1 Stenotrophomonas sp.
TCCATCATTGCCCACGTTGACCACGGCAAGTCCACCTTGTCTGACCGCATCATCCAGTTGTGTGGCGGCCTGACCGCGCGCGAGATGGAAGCGCAGGTGCTGGACAACAACCCGATCGAGCGCGAGCGTGGCATCACCATCAAGTCGCAGTCGGTGTCGGTGCCATATACGGCCCGCAATGGCCAGACCTACTACCTGAACTTCATCGATACCCCCGGCCACGTCGACTTCTCCTATGAAGTCAGCCGCTCGCTGGCCGCCTGTGAGGGCGCGCTGCTGGTGGTTGATGCCGCCCAGGGCGTGGAGGCGCAGTCGGTGGCCAACTGCTACACCGCCATCGACCAGGGTCTGGAAGTGGTGCCGGTGATCAACAAGATCGACCTGCCCACCGCCGACATCGACCGTGCCAAGGGCGAGATCGAGGCGGTGATCGGCATCGACGCCTCCGACGCGGTGGCGGTCAGCGCCAAGACCGGACTGAACATGGAGGAGGTGCTGGAGGCCATCGTGCATCGCATCCCGCCGCCGGCCGACCGTGGCAGCGACAAGCTGCAGGCGCTGATCATCGACTCCTGGTTCGACAACTACCTGGGTGTGGTCTCGCTGGTGCGCGTGATGCAGGGCCAGATCAAGGCCGGTGACAAGATCCAGGTGATGTCCACCGGGCGCTGGCACCAGGTTGACAAGGTCGGCATCTTCACCCCCAAGCGCAAGGAAATGCCGGCCTTGCGTGCCGGTGAGGTGGGCTGGATCAACGCCAGCATCAAGGACGTGCACGGTGCGCCGGTGGGTGACACCCTGACCCTGCTGGCCGACCCGGCCGCCGAGCCGCTGCCCGGCTTCCAGGAAATGCAGCCGCGGGTGTTCGCCGGCCTGTTCCCGGTCGATGCCGATGACTACCCGGATCTGCGCGAGGCGCTGGACAAGCTGCGCCTGAATGACGCGGCGCTGCGCTTCGAACCGGAGAGCTCCGAAGCGATGGGCTTCGGCTTCCGCTGCGGCTTCCTGGGCATGCTGCACATGGAAATCGTGCAGGAGCGCCTGGAGCGTGAGTACAACCTCAACCTGATCAGCACCGCGCCGACGGTGATCTACGAGGTGCTCAAGAGCGACGGGACCATCGTGATGATGGACAACCCGGCCAAGCTGCCGCCGGTCAACACCGTGGAGGAAATACGCGAGCCGATCATCCGCGCCAACATCCTCACCCCGGAAGACCACATCGGCAGCATCATCAAACTGTGCGAGGAAAAGCGCGGCACCCAGATCGGCATCAACTACATGGGCAGCCAGGTACAGATCAGCTACGAGCTGCCGATGGCCGAAGTGGTGCTGGACTTCTTTGACAAGCTCAAGTCGGTCAGCCGTGGCTATGCCTCGCTGGACTATCACTTCGTGCGCTTTGATGCCGGCCCGTTTGTGCGTGTGGACGTGCTGATCAACGGTGACAAGGTCGATGCGCTGTCGCTGATCGTGCACCGCAGCCACGCCGACCGCCGCGGCCGCGAGCTGTGCGAAAAGATGAAGGACCTGATCCCGCGGCAGATGTTCGACGTGGCCATCCAGGCTGCAATCGGCGCCCAGATCATTGCCCGTACCACGGTCAAGGCGATTCGCAAGAACGTGCTGGCCAAGTGCTATGGTGGCGACGTTTCGCGCAAGAAGAAGCTTCTGGAAAAGCAGAAGGAAGGCAAGAAGCGCATGAAGCAGGTCGGGCGGGTGGAAATTCCGCAGGAAGCCTTCCTGGCCGTGCTGCAGATGGACAACAAGTAATGCGCCGGGTGCCGGCAGTGGCCGTTGCGGCCGGTGTCGGCCTGGAGCGGTGACAAGGAACCTGCATGCAACTGTTCAAGTTTTTCGAGATCGCGCTGGTCGTGTTGACCCTGGGCTCGGGCCTGGTGCTGTTGGTTGACCGCTTCTACTGGCGCAAGCGCCGCCTGGCCCAGGCAGGGCTTCTCGATGACGGCAGCGAGCCGGCGCTGCTGGACTGGTCGCGCTCGTTCTTTCCGGTGCTGGCGGTGGTGCTGGTGGTGCGCAGCTTCATTGCCGAGCCCTACCGCATTCCGTCCAGCTCGATGATGCCCAACCTGCTGATCGGGGACTTCATCCTGGTCAACAAGTTTTCCTACGGTCTGCGCCTGCCGATCACCAATACCAAGTTCATTCCTACCTGGGAGCCGGAACGGGGTGACGTGGTGGTGTTCAAGCCGCCGCATGACCCGGACCAGAACTGGATCAAGCGTATTGTCGGCCTGCCCGGTGACCGGGTGGGCTTCCACGGCAACACGCTCTACCTGAATGGCGAGCCGGTGAGTTACCAGCTCAAGGGCCGCTATATTGGCCAGGGCCCGGGTGCGGACATGACCGGCAAGTCCTTGCTGGTGGAAAACCTGCCGGGGCGCACGCACACGGTGCTGGAGGACGAACGTTTCGTGCACCCGTTCGGCCAGGGGGACTGGGTGGTGCCGGAAGGGCAGTACTTCGTGATGGGCGACAACCGCGACCACAGCGAGGACAGCCGTTTCTGGACCCAGACCAGCTTCCTGCCCGACCAGCTGCTGCGCGGCAAGGCCTTCGTGATCTGGCTCAATTGCCAGGACTGGTTCTGCAAGGGAAGTTTCGATGCCTCGCGCATCGGGACACGCATTCAATAATCGGCTGCGGCCATACAAGGGGATGCAACAGATGAAGCACAAGCAACGCGGGGTTACCCTCACCTCCTTCCTGGCCATCCTGGTGGTGGCCGGGTTTGTCCTGTTCATCGGCATGAAGCTGCTGCCGATGTATCAGGAGTTCTATGCCGTGAAGTCGGCGATGAAGGGTGTGGCAGAAGAGCCAGGCAGCGGCAGTATGGACCCGGCACGGGTGCAGGACCTGTTTTTCCGTCGCCTGGACATGAGCTACTCCGACAGCGTCAAGCCGCGTGATGTGAAGTTCGAGCGCATCGCCGGCGGCTGGAAGATGAAGGTCAGTTATGAAGTTCGCAAGCCGATGATGGGCAACATCGATGTGGTTGGCCATTTCCAGGCAGAGCAGGAGTTGACGCGAAGCGGTGGCAACTAAACAGGTTTACCTCAAGGACCGGATCGGCCATGACTTTGCCGATCCTGCCCTGCTGGCACAGGCATTGCGTCATCGCAGTGCCGGGGTGCCGCACAACGAACGCTTGGAATTCCTCGGCGACAGCATCGTCAACATGCTGGTGGCGCAGGCGTTGTTCGCACGCTGGCCCAAGGCCGACGAGGGCGCGCTGACCCGCGCACGCTCGGCGCTGGTCTGCGAGGGAGCACTGGCCGTGATCGCACGTACGCTGGAGCTGGGCCCGCGCCTGGTGCTGGGACCGGGCGAGCTGAAATCCGGCGGTTTCCGCCGCGATTCGATCCTGGCCGATGCGGTGGAGGCTGTGATCGCGGCGATCTATCTGGATGCAGGCTTTGAAGGCTGCCGCCAGGTGGTGCTGCCGTGGTTCGAGGCATCCATCGCCGCGCTGCCGGCCACCGGCAAGCCGGACAAGGATCCCAAGACCCGTCTGCAGGAATGGCTGCAGGCGCGGCACCGGCCATTGCCGGCGTATGAGCTGATATCTGAAACCGGCGACGATCACGCCAAGCACTTCCAAGTGCGGTGTACCCTCGTCGATCCGACCCTGGTGAGTGAAGGCGAGGGGACCTCCCGCCGGCTCGCCGAGCAACAGGCAGCAGCGGCTGCCCTGGCCCAATTGGAACCGAAGTGAGCGACAACCCCAATCATCGTTGCGGCAGCGTTGCCGTCATCGGCCGGCCCAATGTCGGCAAATCCACCCTGACCAATGCCCTGGTCGGGGCCAAGGTGAGCATTGTCTCCAACCGCCCGCAGACCACCCGGCACCGCCTGCTGGGCATTGCCACCTTCCCGGAAGGGCAGCTGGTGCTGGTGGACACCCCCGGCCTGCACAAGGTGCAGAAGCGGGCCATGAACCGGGTCATGAACCGGGCTGCCCGCGGCGCGCTGGAAGGTGTGGACGTGGGCCTGCTGGTGATCGAGGCCGGGCGCTGGGACGAAGAGGATTCGCTGGCCTGCAAGGTGCTTGAAGATGCCGGCATCCCGGTGGTGCTGGTGGTCAACAAGGTTGACCGGATCAAGGAAAAGGGCAGCCTGCTGCCGTTCATTGCGCAGATCAGCGAAGGCCGCAATTTTTCCGCCGTGCACCCGATCTCGGCGCAGAAGCACAAGGGCCTGGAGGCCCTGGTCAAGGATGTGCTCGGCCTGCTGCCGCTGGCTCCGCCGATGTTCGGCGAGGACGAGATCACCGACCGCAGCCAGCGCTTCCTGGCCGGTGAGCTGGTACGCGAGCAGCTGATGCGCCAGCTCGGCGAGGAGCTGCCGTATGCCACCACGGTGGAGATCGAGCGCTTTGCAGAAGATGGCAACCTGCTGCGCATCGGCGCGGTGATCTGGGTCGAGCGCGAAGGCCAGAAGGCCATCGTCATCGGCAAGGGCGGCACCCGCCTGAAGGAAATCGGCGCCAAGGCCCGCCTGCAGATGGAGCGTCTGTTCGGGGCCAAGGTGTTCCTGGAAACCTGGGTCCGTGTGCGCGAAGGCTGGTCCGACGACGAGTCGGCGCTGAAGGCCTTCGGTTACGAGTAAGCCGGTCATGGCCGGTGTCGATGCCAGTGCACAGCTGGTGCAGACGCCGGCTTTTGTCCTGCACACCCGGCCCTGGCGTGAGACCAGCCTGCAGGTGGAGGTGCTCAGCGCCGACCAGGGGCGGCTGGGGCTGATTGCCCGTGGCCTGTCCTCGGCCCGCGCCCATCCCCTGCGGGCGGCCCTGCAACCCTGGCAATGGCTGGGACTGGGCTATGTCCCGCGTGGCGAGCTGGGGCAATTGCGCAGTGCCGAGGCGCTGGACACCGCGCCGCGTATGCGGGGCGCAGCCGTGCTGCCGGCCTTTTACGTCAACGAGCTGATCCTGCGTCTGGCCCCGCGCCAGGACCCGCTGCCCGGGCTGTACCGGGCCTATGCCGAAGTCCGCCTGCAACTGGGCGAGGGGGCAGGATTGGCCTGGGCGTTGCGACGTTTCGAGCGTGACCTGCTGCAGGCCCTGGGCCTGGGCCTGGATTTGAGCCATGACAACCAGGGTGAGCCGGTTGCGGCCGGGCAGGCCTATCAGTTCGACCCGGAGTCGGGCGTATGCCGGCAGCCTGCGCAGCAAACACACCTGCCTGGCATGGACGGTGCGGCGCTGCTGGCCCTGGCTGCCGACCATTGCCCGCCACCGGCCTTGCTGGCCAGCCTGCGCCTGCCGATGCGCGGCTTGTTGGCCCACCACCTGGGTGGGCGCGGCCTGCAGTCCTGGCAGATGGCGGCCAGCCTGGCGCGCTGAGCCGCTTCAGCCGCCCAGCAGCTGGTTGATTGATTGCTGCAGTTGCTGGCGTGCCAGCACATCGTGCGGCTTCTGCTGCAGCCGGGCGGCAGCGGCGCCCAGACGCACCGCACCGACAAAGCCGCAGCTGGCCTGCAGGCGGTGCAGCTGCTGGCGCAGCGGATCGGCCTGTTCGTTGGCCAGGGCATGGTTGATGGCATCGCGCACGCTGGGCAGTTCACCCATGAACAACTCGCGCAGGGCCTTGATGTGGGAGTGCTGGCCATTGAGCGCAGACAGGGCGCGCTGTTCGTCCCAGTTGGGCAGGGTGGTGGCGGCCGGCGGCTCGGGCAGGGCCGCACGCACACTGTGCAACAAGGCCTCGCGACTGAGCGGTTTGACCAGCACGTCGATGAAGCCGTCGCTGCGCAGCTGGCTGGCCAGGGCGGTGCTGGTGTCGGCGGTATGGGCCAGTGCCGGGGTCTGCCGCTGCTGCTGGCGCAGTCGGCTCAGCAGGGAGCTGCCGGTGCCATCGGGCAGGTTGACGTCGATCAGCCACAGGTCGTGTTGATCGCGCAGAGCGCATTCGTAGGCGCCGGCGGCGGTATCGCTGCAATCGACCCGGGCCGGCAGGGATTCGAGCACGGCCTGCAGGAAGCTGCGGCTGACCGGGTCATCCTCGATCAACAGCAGGCGGGGTAATGCGGTGTTGGCATGGTGCATGGCTGTCATCCTTTTCAGCTGCCGGTGATTCTGTGGCAGCAGCCCGGGTGGTGCAACGGTGGCTGGCGGCATCTGCGACAATAGACACCCTTTTGTTCAGCTCCTGCATAACCGTGGCCCGATCCCGCTCCCGTATCGACAAGACCCCCTTCCAGGCACAGATCCTGGAACTGAGCCATGACGGCCGTGGTATTGCCCGCCGTGAGGGCGAGCAGGGCAAGCTCACCAGCATCCATGGCGCGCTGCCCGGTGAAACGGTGATGGCTGTGTGCAGTGCGGTCAGCCGCCACGGTGATGAAGCCCGTGCGGTGGAGGTGCTTGCCGCCTCACCCCACCGGGTGCAGCCGCGTTGCGAGCATTTCGGCGTGTGTGCCGGCTGCGTGCTGCAGCACCTGGATCACCCGCAACAGGTGCAGGCCAAGCAGCAGGTGCTGCTGGACCACCTGCAGCAGGCCGGCGGGGTCACTCCGGGCAAGGTGCTGCCAGCGCTGGTCGGTGACGGCTGGGGCTACCGCCGCAAGGGTCGCTTTTCGGTGCGCCGGGTGGAGAAGAAGGACAAGACCCTGGTCGGCTTCCGCGAGCTGGACCCGCGTTTTGTGGCCGACATCAGCCACTGCCACACGGTGATCCCGCAAATCGGCAGCAAGGTTGGCGTCCTGTCGGCGTTCATCGAAACCCTCGAGGGCAAACGCGAGATCCCGCAGGTGGAATTCATTGGCGGTGATGCGGCCATTGCCCTGACCGTACGCCACCTGCAGCCGATGAGCGATGCCGACAAGGCGGCCTGGGCGGCGTTCGGTGAGCAGCATGGCTTTGCCATCTACCTGCAGCCCGGTGGCCTGGACAGCGTGCATCCGCTGTGGCCGCAGGCCGGCATCGAGCTGTCTTTCCGCCTGGCCCCGTGGGATGTGGAGTTGAGCTTCAAGCCGCTGGATTTCATCCAGGTCAATGCCAAGCTCAACGAAAAGATGATCGCCCTGGCCCTGGATCTGCTGGATGCACAGCCGGGCGAGCGCGTGCTCGACCTGTTCTGCGGCCTGGGCAACTTCACCCTGCCGCTGGCCCGTGGCGTGGCCCGGGTGGTGGGGGTGGAAGGCGATGCCGGGCTGGTTGCCCGTGCCCGCGAAAATGCCCAGCGCAACGGTCTGGACAACGCCGAATTTTTTGCCGCCGACCTGACCCAGGACCAGCGCGATACCCCGTGGATGGCCCAGGGCTTTGACAAGCTGCTGCTCGACCCGCCGCGTTCCGGCGCCATCGAGGTGCTGCAGCAGCTGCCGCTGGAGCAGTTCAAGCGCATCGTGTATGTCAGCTGCCACCCGGCCTCGCTGGCCCGCGATACCGACTGGCTGGTCAACGAGCGTGGCTACACCCTGGTCAGTGCCGGGGCCATGGACATGTTCCCGCACACCGCCCATGTCGAATCGATTGCCGTGTTCGAGAAACACTGACGCCATGGCCATCGAGATCGAGCGCAAGTTCCTGGTCACCAGCGACGGCTGGCGCGATGCCGCCCACGCGGTGATCGAAATGGCCCAAGGCTACCTCAACGATGTCGGTGCGCTGGAATCGGGCAGCCAGAAGGCCTCGGTGCGGGTACGCCTGGAGGGCGAGTCGGCACGGTTGAACATCAAGTCGTGCGAGCTTGGCCACAGCCGCCAGGAATTCGAATACCCACTGCCGCCGGCCGATGCCCGCCAGCTGCTGGCGCTGTGTGTGGGCGGGCTGGTGCACAAGCGCCGCCACCTGGTGCAGGTGGGCCTGCACCTGTGGGAAGTGGACGAGTTCCTCGGCGACAACGCCGGCCTGGTGGTGGCCGAGATCGAGCTGGGCCACCCCGACGAGGCCTTTGCCAAGCCGGCCTGGGCCGGAGCCGAGGTCACCGACCAGCCGCGCTACTACAACCTGGCGCTGGCCGACCATCCCTATTCACAATGGACTGCGGCCGAGCGCGGCTGAGCCGGCACAAGGCCCAAGGAGGCCGTCATGATCACCATCGATATCTGGTCCGACCTGGCCTGCCCGTTCTGCTGGATCGGCAAGCACCGGCTGCAGGCGGCGCTGGCCGAGCTGGGGCCGGACTTCGGCCCGGTACAGCTGAACTGGCGGGCATTCCAGCTTGATCCGGGGGCCAGCACCCGCCCGCAGCCGTTGGCGCAGGCATATGCGGCCAAATTCGGCGGCCCCGAGCGCACCGCGCAGATGCTGGCCAATGTGCAGGCCCAGGCCCGTGCCGACGGCCTGGCCATGGATTTCTCCAAGGGCCAGGTCAAGGTCAGCACCCTGCCGGCGCACCGCCTGATCCAGCAGGCCCGCCAACAGGATGCCGATGTCGATGCCGTGGCCGAAGCCCTGTTCACCGCGCATTTTGCGCAGGGACGCAATCTGGCTGACATCCAGGTACTGATCGATGCCGGTGTTGCCGGCGGCCTGGACCCGGCGGCAGTGCAGGACTGGCAGGGCAGCGACCAGGGCCTGGCAGCACTGATGGGCGAAATGGCCCGCGGCCAGCAGGCCGGCATCCGCTCGGTGCCGACCTTCGTGGTCAACCAGCGCTGGGCCATTGCCGGGGCCCAGCCGGTGGAGGTTTTCGTGCAGACCCTGCGCCGGATTGCCGCCGAGCTGGCCCCACAGCCAGCTGAACCTGTTGCCGGCCAGTGCGGCCAGGACGGCTGCAGCCTCTGACAGCAGCTTGCTGCATCTGCGACAATGGCCGGCCGCGCCGTCCGGCGTGGTCGTACTGGAGAATTCGCACATGCTGGTGATCGGTGTCGCCGGGACCGAACTGACCGCGAACGAGCGGCAGTGGCTGCAACATCAGGCCGTGGCCGGGGTGATCCTGTTTGCCCGCAATTTCGCCTCGCGCCAGCAGGTGGCCGAGCTGACTGCCGCCATCCGTGCCGCCTGCCCGCGCCCGTTGCTGGTCTGTGTGGACCAGGAAGGCGGCCGTGTGCAGCGCTTCCGTGAAGGTTTCAGCGCGCTGCCGCCATTGCAGCAGCTGGCGCAGGACTTTGCCGTAGACCCAACGGCCACCCTGGCCCGGGTGCGCGAGCACGCCTGGCTGATGGCCAGCGAGATCCGTGCCACCGGCCTTGACCTCAGCTTTGCCCCGGTTGCCGACCTGGGCCATGGCAACCTGGCCATCGGCAACCGCGCCTTCCATGCCGACCCGCAGGTAGTGTCGCAGTGTCTGGCCGCCTATGTGGCCGGGATGCACGAGGCCGGTATGCCGGCCACCCTGAAGCATTTCCCCGGCCACGGTACGGTGCGCGAAGACACCCATGTCGACATCGCCCGCGATGAGCGCAGCCTGCAGCAGCTGCGCGAGCATGACCTGGTGCCGTTTGCCGCCGGCATTGCCGCCGGTGCCGATGCGGTGATGATGGCCCACGTGGTCTACCCGCAGGTCGATGAGCAGCCGGCCGGCTGCTCGGCACGCTGGATCAACGAAGTCCTGCGCGGCGAGCTTGGCTTCCGTGGCGTGGTGGTCTCCGATGACATCGGCATGGCCGCCTCGTTCCAGGCTGGCGGTGTCGCCGCCCGGGTACATGCCCACCTGGACGCTGGCTGTGACCTGGTGCTGGTGTGTCACCCCGAGCTGGTCGAGCCGGCGCTGCAAGCGGTGCAAGGCCGTGCCCTGAATACGGCAGCGGTGGCCTCCCTGCTTGGCCGCGGCGCGCTTGGCTGGGCCGGCCTGCTGGCTGATTCACGCCACTCCAGCGCACAATCCCTTTTGTTTGAAACCCTTGGAAGAACCGTCTGATGTCCAAACTTTCTCTTGAACAAGCCGTGGCTCAGGCCGATCTGCTGGTTGACCGTGCCACCATCGACAAGGCCATTGCCGGCATTGCCGATGCCATTGCCAACGACTACAAGGGCGAGATCCCGGTATTCGTGTCGATCATGAACGGCGCGCTGCCGTTCTCCGGCCAGCTGGCCCTGGCCCTGGGCGACCGCGGCCAGGATGTGCAGTTCGATTACCTGCAGGCCTCGCGCTACCACGGCGAGACCGGCGGCCAGCTGGTCTGGAAGCACCGGCCGGTGAGCAAGCTGTTCGGCCGCCGGGTGATTCTGGTCGATGACATCCTGGATGAAGGCTTCACCCTGCAGGGCGTGCGCCAGTGGTGCCTGGAGCAGGGCGCCACCGATGTGCGTATTGCCGTGCTCACGGTGAAGAAGCACGACCGCTGCCTGCCCGACGTCAAGGCCGATTACACCGGCATCGAGCTGCCGGACCGCTTTGTGTTCGGCTTCGGTATGGACATCGACGAGACCCTGCGTACCCTGCCGGCGATCTATGCGATGAAGCAGGCCTGATCGGCCCCCGCAACGCCAGCCAAGGGGCTGGCGTTGTCCATTGGGGCGCATGCTGCGCCCGCCGCTGTCGTTGATTCAGCGGCCACCGTTGCTGTGGCCGCCTGACCTTGTCTGGAGTGTTATGGAACGCATTGCCCTGGCCGTGATTGGTGGCACCGGTGTGTATGCACTGGCCCAACTTGATGATGTCACCACCGTGCAGGTGGAAACCCCCTACGGCGCGCCGTCCGGCCCGATCCGCATCGGCACCCTGCGTGGCCAGCGGGTCGCCTTCCTGGCCCGTCATGGCGAGGGGCATTCGATCCCGCCGCACCGGATCAACTACCGCGCCAACATCGCCGCCCTCAAGCAGCTGGGCGTGTCACGCGTGCTGGCCCTGAACACCGTCGGCGGCATCAGCGACAACTGGGGGCCGCAGGTGCTGGGCTGCCCGGACCAGTTGATCGATTACACCTGGGGCCGTGTTTCCACCTTCTGCGAGGAAGAGGGCAGCCAGGTGCTGCACGTGGATTTCGGCCAGCCCTATACCCCGGCCCTGCGTGCGCAGGTGCTGGCCGCCGCCGCCCGTGCCGGGGTGCCGGTGGTGGACGGTGGCTGCTACGGCGCCACCCAGGGCCCGCGGCTGGAAACCAATGCCGAAGTGGCCCGCCTGCGCCGTGATGGCTGTGACCTGGTCGGCATGACCGGCATGCCCGAGGCCGGGCTCGCCCGCGAGGCCGGGCTGGACTATGCCTGCCTGGCGATCGTGGCCAACTGGGCGGCCGGTTGTGCCGGGGACGAGGAGATCACCATGGACGAAGTGCTGGCCAATGTGGCCGTGGCCTCGGCCGGCTTGCCTGCACTGGTTGGCGAATTGGTGAACGAATGATTGATTCGTACGTGATGGTTTTGCATACTCTGGCCGTACGCTGAATCACGTACATCATCCATTCATCTGTTAAAGGTCACGCATCACCATGCCGAACGGTACCGTCAAGTGGTTTAACGACGCCAAGGGATTTGGCTTTATCTCACCGGAGGACGGCAGCGCCGACGTGTTTGCCCACTTCTCCGCGATCAACGCCAAGGGCTTCCGCTCCCTGCAGGAAGGCCAGCGCGTGAGCTACGACGTCGCTGAGGGCCCCAAGGGTGCCCAGGCGTCGAACATTGCCGTGATCGACTGACGTTACGTCCGGCATCGTGCACACAGCCCCGTCTGGCAACAGACGGGGTTTTTTATGCAATGGACCCGGGAAGGGCAGGAGGCAAGGATGCAGCTGGGCAAGGTGGCCATCATTGGCTATGGCACGGCCGGGCAGGCACTGGCGGTGCTGCTGGCGCGGGCAGGGGTGGACGTGGAGGTATTCGAACAGGCGCCAGCGCCCGGGCCGGTGGGGGCCGGTTTCCTGCTCCAGCCCAGCGGCCTGCAGGTGCTCTGGCGGATGGGGGTGCTTGAGCAGACGCTGGCCCACGGGGCGGTGGTCCAGCGCCTGTTCGGCCAGTCAGCCGCCGGCAAGACGGTGATGGACATCCGTTATGCCGGGCTGGACCAGCGCCTGTTCGGGCTGGGAATGCAGCGCGGTGCCCTGTTCGAGCTGCTGGATGCCGCCTGGCAGCCACGTGGTTGCCTGCATGCTGGGACAAGGGTGACCGGCATCGATGCGCAGCTGCGCCGGTTGCATGACGCCCAGGGGCGTCAATACGGCCCGTACGATCTGATCATCGCCGCCGACGGCGCCAACTCCTGCCTGCGCGGGGTTCCGGCGGCAGTGCCGCGCGACCGGCCTTATCCGTGGGGCGCACGCTGGTGCCTGCTGGATGCCGGCGACTGGCCGCATGCTGATGAGCTGCGCCAGCGCTATGACGGTACCCGCAAGATGGCCGGGCTGTTGCCGGTGGGCTCCCGGCCTGGCGATGCGACGCCGCGGCTGAGCTTTTTCTGGTCGCTGCGCAGTGATGCCCAGCAGGCCTGGGAGGCGCAGCCACTGCACATCTGGAAGCAGGAGCTGGAGCAGCTGTGGCCGGAGGCCAGCGGGCGCCTGCAGTTGATCCAGCAGCATGGTCAACTGTTGCGTGCGGCCTACCGCGACAGTGTGGTGTCGGCGTGGTCACGCGGGCGGCTGGTGCTGGCCGGTGATGCTGCCCACGCCATGAGCCCGCAGCTGGGGCAGGGGGTGAACATGGCCCTGCTTGATGCCTGGTCGCTGGCAACCCAGCTGCAGCAGCACAGCACCCTGGACCAGGCGCTGGCGGCCTACCAGCAGCAGCGCCAGGCCCATGTGCGCATCTATCAGTTCTGGAGCCGCTGGCTGACCCCGTTGTTCCAGTCCGGACATGACCGTCTGGCCCTGCTGCGCGATGTCCTGCTCGGGCCGCTGGGCAAGCTGCCGCCGGGCAAGGGCCACCTGCTGCGGGTGCTCAGTGGTACCCAGCACGGGGTGCTGGGCCAACTGCCGCTGGAAGAGGGCTTCATCCAGGCCATGCAGGCGCATCTGCAGGCACACAACAACGGATGAAAAAACCGCCGTCAGTGGCTGACGGCGGCGGACGGATCATCACTGCTGGCCGCTGGGCGGCGACGGCTTAGTGGTTGTTGGCCGCTTCCTTGGCCTTGTCGGCGGTCTGCTGGGCCTTGTCAGCCACGGTCTGGGCGGCATTGGCAGTGCCCTGGGCTGCCTTGGCCGCGGCATCGCGCACGGCGGCACCGGCGTCCTGCGCGGCTTCGTGGGTGTGGGCGGCGGCGTTGTCCAGTGCCTGCTCGGTGTTGGCAGCGGCATTGTCCAGCGCGTGTTCGGTGTGCGCGGCGGCGTTGTCCAGAGCCTGTTCGGTGTTGGCGGCGGCGTCACGGGTGGCCTGGGCGGCGTTCTCGGCGGCATCGCGGGTGGCCGCAGCGGCATTCTCGCCGGCTGCTTCGATACGGTCAGCGGCCTGCTCGGCCTGCGGCTGGTTGCAGGCACTCAGGCCCAGGGCGAAGACGGCGGCGAACAGCGCGGTGGTGGTGTGCTTCATGGCAATGCCTCGTTCAAGGGAATGGACAACAATTGAGCAAACACAAAAGCGGCCGCCGGGGGCTTCCCGGCGGCCGTGGTTGGTGCAGGAAGGGGTTACGGCTTGGCTTCTTCAGCGGCGCTCTTGGCTTCCTTGGCCACGTCCTCGGCGGCCTGGGCTGCGTCCTTGGCGGCGTCAGCCGCATCGGCGGTGGTGGCGGCAGCGGCTTGCTGGGCGCTGTCCAGGGCCTGGTCGGCCGCATTGTGTGCGGTGTCGGCGGCGTTCTGGGCAATTTCAGCGGTGGCGGCACCTTCGGCCTTCAGCTGGTCAGCGGTCTGCTGGGCTTCGGCGGCGACTTCACGGGCATCGGCGGCCGCTTCGTTGGCGCGGTCCTGCTTGGAGCAGGCAGCCAGGCCCAGAGCGACAAAACCGATCAGTGCGATGTTCAGGGTCTTCATTGCGACTCCAAGTAGTTGGGGGAACGGGTTCGCATCCTAGGCAGGCCCACATTCAGAAGATGTCAAGAAAATGACTGCGGGCAAAAAAAAACCGCCGACCAGTGGTCGACGGTTCATGCTTGCTTCTGTCTACGGCCGCAAAGCCGAGGGACAAATTAAGCAGCCGGGGCTTCTTCAGCGGCCGGAGCAGCAGCTTCTTCGCCTTCAACGGCCGGAGCAGCTTCGCCTTCAGCGGCCGGAGCAGCAGCGTCGGCAGCGGTGGTTTCTTCAGCAACCGGAGCTTCCGGAGCAGCCACTTCAGCAGCGGCTTCAGCAGCCGGGGCTTCGACGGCGGCGGTTTCGGTGGCTTCCTGCTTGGCGCAGGCGGTCAGGGCCAGGCCCAGGGCCAGGGCGATCAGCAGCTTGTTGATGCTCATGAGAGTAATCCTTGAGTGGTTTGGTGGGGCTGCGCGATTTCGCGCGGCGTACACAATGATGACGAGGCAGATTCGAGTGTCAAGCGCACCCCTATTCATATTTCAGGGCTGCATGCAATTTTCAATCAAATCAATTCGATGGCGATGGCCGTCGCTTCGCCGCCGCCGATGCACAGCGATGCAACGCCACGCTTGAGGCCACGGTTGCGCAAAGCATTGACCAAGGTCACAAGCAGACGGGCGCCCGAGGCACCGATGGGATGGCCCAGTGCGCAGGCACCGCCGTTGACGTTGACCCTTGCCGGATCCAGGCCCAGCTCCTTGACCGGCGCCATGGCGACCACGGCGAAGGCTTCGTTGATTTCAAACAGGTCGACATCGGCCACCTTCCAGCCGGCCTTGGCCAGCACCTTTTCGATCGCACCGATCGGCGCGGTGGTGAACCACTCCGGCTCCTGCGAGTGGGTGGACTGGGCCACCAGGCGGGCAAGCGGGGCAATGCCCTGGGCGCTGGCGGTGTCGGCCGACATCAGTACCAGGGCAGCGGCACCGTCGGAGATGGAGGACGAACTGGCCGCGGTGATGGTGCCGTCCTTCTTGAAGGCCGGGCGCAGGGTCGGGATCTTGCCCAGGTCGCTCTTGCCCGGCTGCTCGTCGCTGGCCAGCTGGACCTCGCCCTTGCGGCTGCTCACGGTAACGGCGGTGATTTCGTCATTGAAGGCGCCGCTGGCGGCAGCGGCCTGGGCGCGCTTGACCGACTCGATTGCCCAGGCGTCCTGGTCTTCGCGGCTGAAACCGTACTTGGCCACGCAGGCCTCGCCGAACACGCCCATCGGCTGGCCGTCGTAGGCATTGGTCAGGCCGTCGAAGGCCATGTGGTCGACGGTCTGGAAGTTGCCGTAGCGGTTGCCGGTACGCGAGTTGGGAATCATGTGCGGAGCATTGGACATCGACTCCATGCCGCCGGCGATGACCACCTTGGCCGAGCCGGCCGCGATCAGGTCGGCGGCCATCATCACCGCTTTCATGCCCGAACCGCAGACCTTGTTGATGGTGGTGGCACCGGCGGCCAGCGGCAGGCCGGCAGCAATGGCGGCCTGCCGGGCCGGCGCCTGGCCGAGGTTGGCCGGCAGCACGCAGCCCATGATCACTTCATCGACCTGGGCTGCCGGCAGCTGGCTCTGCTCCACGGCGGCGGCAATGGCGGCGGCGCCCAGGGTGGTGGCGGGAACACCGTTGAACTGGCCCAGGAACGAGCCGATGGCGGTGCGCTTGGCAGCGGTGATGACGATGTCGGTCATTGCATTGTTTCCGTGGAGAGCATTCGGGTGATGGTGATGCCTGTGGCCGCGCAGGGCCATTGGACTTACGGCACTGTCCTGCCAAAGTCGGCAAAGATCGCGCAGTATAGGCAGCTGCAGACCGGCCATCCTAGCCTGATGACAAGCCAGGAGGCGGCGCCGGTCCATACCTGGGGAAAGGGAATGAATCAGCAGCGCATGCCGTGGTTGGGGATGTTGGCCGGCAGTCTGGGCCTGGTGTTGTCGGCCTGTGGCGGGGGGGGCGGTGGCACCCGTCCGGACCCGCCGCCGGCCACTCTGCCGCCGGCTCCTGCACCGGCACCCGTCCCGGCACCCGCGCCTGCTCCAGCACCGAGCTACCCGCAGCCGGCATTCGATGCGCACCTGGCCTTGACCGGGGCGCAGGCGGCGCGTGATGCCGGCCTCAGCGGGGCCGGTGTGGCCATCGGCATCGTCGATTCGGGGGTGAACCGCCAGCACCCGGCGCTGGCCGGGCGGGTCGGGGTCAACTTCACCTACGTCAACCCGGTCACCAACAACCTGCGGGTGGACGATGTGGTCGGCCATGGCACGGTGGTGGCGCAGCTGGCGGCCGGTGCTGTGGTCGGCAGCTGGCCGGGTGGCATTGCTCCCGGCGCCGGCATCCTGTCGGCGCGTATCATCGCCGACAAGGCCCCGGTCGATGACGGCTCGGGCAAGGGCAATGAAGTCAACGGGGCGTTGGGCTTCCTGCCGATCCACAACGATTTGATCGCCGCCGGCATGCGGATCATGAACAACTCCTGGGGCGGGTTGTACTGGACCAACCGCAACGCCACCGCGCCCATTGCCAGCGAGTACCGCCCCTTCATCTTCAACAACGATGGCCTGGTGGTGTTTGCCTCCGGCAATGAAGGCCGCGCCAACCCCTCCGACATGGCGGCGCTGCCCAGCCAGACCGGTCTCAACGGCAGCCTGCCGGCGGCCGACCTGGAGCGTGGCTGGCTGACCGTGTCGGCCCTGGACACGGCCAACCCAACCCAGCTGGCCACGTATTCCAATGCCTGTGGCATTGCCGCGCGCTATTGCCTGGTGGCCCCGGGCACGGCCGCCTTTGTCGACCCGCAGGCTACTTCGGCCAGTGGTGTGGACTACTACTACGGCCGCGGCACCTCGTATGCCGCGCCGCTGGTGTCCGGCGCGGCGGCCCTGGTCTGGGAGGCCTTCCCGTACTTCAACAACGACGCCGTGCGCCAGACCCTGCTGGGCACGGCCACCGACCTGGGCGCACCGGGCACTGATGCGGTGTTCGGCAACGGCCTGCTCGATATCGCCACCGCGATCAAGGGCCCGCAGCGGCTGGACTTCGGCGAACTGTCGGTAAACCTGGGCAGCCAGACCTCGCGCTGGGGCAATGCCCTGAGCGGTAGCGGCGGCCTGCGCGTTGCCGGCGACGGTTACCTGGACCTGGGCGATGCGGTGCACAGCTACACCGGGGCGACCACCGTGCTTGGCGGCACCCTGGCGGTCAATGCGCTGGGTGACAGCGCAGTCAGCATTGCCGCACCCGGGCGCCTGCTGCTGGGCTCGGCGGCCGGGGGCAGCATCGACAACCGTGGCAGCCTGCACCTGTATCCCGGCGATGGACTGAGCGTTGCGGTGGGTGGCAATTACACCCATGGCAGCAGTGCGACCCTGATCCTGAAGGCCGGTGAATGGCTGGAGGTGGCCGGCAAGGCGGCCCTGCAGGGCGGCACGGTGAGCATCACCGGCAAGCGCGATTACGTGGGCATGGGCCAGTCCTACGACATCCTGCGCGCCGCCGGCGGGGTGGATGGGCAATTTGCCAACCTGACCGCGCCGGCTTCCACGGTCTTCCTTGATGGCCGCCTGGATTACCGCGCCGATGGTGTCAGCCTGTGGTTGAACCGGCTGGATGTGACTGCCGCGGCGGCCACGCTGGGCCGGATCAGCCCGGCCAGCCTGGGCTCGGCGCAGCGGCTGGAGGCGGCGTTCCAGCAGCTGGACGCTGCCGGCAGCGCGGTGGTGGTGGCCGACGGGCTGGTGCGTGCGGCCGGTGATATCCAGGCCATTGCCTCCCACGCCGCGGCCGCACAGACCCTGGACAGCCTGTCCGGGCAGCTGCACGGGCAGGCCCTGGCGGCCAGCTTCGATGCGCTGGCACTGGAACGCCGGGCCCTGGCCCAGCGCGTGGCCGACGGCCAGGCCGGCGGCAGCTGGCGGGTGACACCGGCGCAGGCGCTGGGCGGCAGTGAAGTGGGGGCAGGCTGGGTGGCCGACGGCTGGTTGCAGGGCCAGGGCATGGCGCTGGGCAATGGCCTGCAGGCCGGCCTGGCGTTGTCACAGGGCCAGCTGACGGCCGTGCATGCGCGTGACCGCAGCCGCGACCGCCAGCAACTGGGACACCTGTGGTTGAGCGGCGGGCAAGACAGGAACCACTGGCTGGCCAGCATCGCCAGTGGCCAGGTCGAACGCCGGGTAGACCGCCGCCTGCAGCTGGGCAGTCACGCGCTGGATGCCCATTCACGACATGACGCCCGCCTGCACAGCGTGTCGCTGGAAGCCGGCCAGCGCTGGCAGTACGGCCGCTGGCAGCTGCAACCGTGGCTGGCAACGGCCTGGGAACAGCTGCGCAGTGACGGTTTCAACGAGGCCGACGCGGTGGGCCTGGGGCTGCAGGCCGGGGCGCTGGATGTGCAGCGGTTCAGTGCCAGCGCTGGCTTGCAGGCGGCCACCCAGGTGGCCGGCTGGCAGCTGCAGACCCAGTTGCAGTGGCAGCAGGTGCTCGACAGCCAGGGGGAGCAGTGGCTGGCCCGCTACACCGGGGTGGATGCCTGGTCGGCGCTGGACACCAGTGCACTGGGCCGCTCGCACGGGGTGGCTGCGGTCCAGCTGACGCGCCCATTCGGGCCGCATGGCGGCTGGTTGAGCCTGGGCTGGCAGCAGCGGCTGGGCAAGGTCGGTGGTGGCCACGGGGCCAGCCTGCACTGGCAGGGGCGGTTCTGAGGCCAGCCCCGGCCGGGTTGCAGGGAAGTACGAAAAAGCCCGCATTGCGCGGGCTTTTTCCTTGCCGCCAGGGCGCGGCCTTACTCGCCGCGCAGCCGGCTCATCCGCGGGGTGGCCCGGCCCAGCGGCAGTTTGAGTTTGCCGATCGCGGCCAGGCGGCGTTCGGCAATGCGGTCGGCGGCCTGCTGCGGGGGGCAGCCCTGTTGTTCGGCCAGGTCGAAAACCTTGCCCAGGTTGCTGTGGATGGAGCGGATCAGGCGCATCGCGCGTTCGCGGTTGTAGCCATCCAGCTCCAGCGACACATTCATCACCCCGCCGGCATTGACCACGTAATCGGGGGCATACAGGATGCCGCGCTCGACCAGGGCCTGGCCGGCCTGGGCATCGGCCAGCTGGTTGTTGGCGGTGCCGCAGACCATCTGCGCCTGCAACCGGGCCACGCTGTCGCTGCACAGCACACGCTCGCTGCCGCATGGTGCGAACAGGTCCACCGCGCAATCGAGCAGCTGTTCCGGGGGCACGGCGGTGGCGCCGTAATCGGTGACCGCGCGCTGCACCCGGGCCGGGTCCAGGTCGCTGACCAGCAGGGTGGCACCGTGGTCACGCAGCAGCTTGACCAGCTCCATGCCGATATGGCCCAGCCCCTGTACCGCAATGCGCAGGCGCGACAGGTCCTCGTGGCCGAGCCGGCGCGCGCTGGTGGCGCGCATGCCCTGCAGGGCGCCGTAGGCAGTGAACGGGGCCGGATCACCGGAGCCACCGTGAGCCTGGTGGACGCCGGTGACATAGGCGCTTTCCAGGTAGATGTGCTCCATGTCGGTGACATCGGTGCCGACATCCTCGGCGGTGATGTAGCGCCCGCCCAGGGCGTCGACATAACGGCCGAAGGCGCGGAACAGGACCTCGGTCTTGTCGGTCTTCGGGTCGCCGATGATCACCGCCTTGCCGCCGCCGACATTCAGCCCGGCCATGGCGTTCTTGTAGGTCATGGTCCGGCTCAGGTTGAGCACATCGCTCAGTGCCTCCGCCTCGCTGGCATACGGGCGCATGCGCACCCCGCCCAGAGCCGGGCCCAGGGTGGTGTTGTGCAGGGCGATGATGGCGCGCAGGCCGGCATCGGGGTTGTGGCAGAAAACGACCTGTTCGTGGCCAGCGCTGCTCAGGATGTCGAAGATCATCGTGGTAACGGCTCCGCAAGCGTATCGGCGTTGTCACAAGGGAAACAAAAAAGCGACCGGATCCCAAGGACCGTCGCTGCAGGCAGGCATTGTAGGGGGTGTCGGCCCGACATGCACCGGCGTATGGAATACCTGGAGGGCATGCTGGGGGCAGGGCTGTGGGCGCGGTGTCTGCACCGCCGGCCATGGCCGGGTCTGGCCGGCGGCTGCCGGCCACGCCACCGGCGGGGGCATCGTTGTACCCTGTGCACCGTTTTCGTTTCCTTGCTTCCCTGGTGCCCCATGCTGTGGCTGCGTGTCGTTGTCATTGTTTCGCTGATCGCCCTCAACACGCTGCTGCATGTGCCACCCTTGGTGCTGCTGGCCCTGGTCAAGGCGATCGTGCCCTCCGACCGCCTGCGCCGCGCCTTCAACCCCGTGCTCACCGGGCTGGCCGAGAGCTGGATTGCGGTCAACACGGCGATGATCGATGCCTTCACCCGTACCCGTTTCCAGATCGAGCTGCCGGCCGGGCTGGCCCGTGACGGCCATTACCTGGTGCTGGCCAACCACCAGAGCTGGGTGGACATCGTGGTGCTGCAGAAGGCGTTCAACCGCAAGATCCCGCTGCTGCGCTTCTTCCTCAAGCGTTCGCTGTTCTGGGTGCCGGTGCTGGGCCTGGCCTGGTGGGCGCTGGACTTCCCGTTCATGGGCCGCTACAGCCGGCAGCAGATCGCGCGCAACCCGGAGCTGGGGCGCAAGGACATGCAGACCACGCGCAAGGCCTGCGAGAAGTTCGCCGACATCCCGGTGTCGGTGATGAACTTTGTCGAAGGTACGCGGATGACCGCGGCCAAGCACGCCAGCCAGCAGTCGCCCTATCAGCACCTGCTCAAGCCCAAGAGTGGCGGGGTGGCCTTCGTGCTCGATGCGATGGGCAGCGGCCTGCAGTCCATCGTTGATGTGACCCTGGTCTACCCGGGTGGGCGGCCGTCGATGATCGATCTGATCGGCAACCGCGTGCCCGAAGTGCGGGTGGTGGTGCGCCAGCGGCCGATCCCGGCCGAGCTGGTCAATGGCGATTACCAGGGTGACCGCGAGTTCCGTGTCCGCTTCCAGCGCTGGATGAACCAGCTGTGGGAAGAAAAAGACAGCCAGATCAGCCAGTTGCTGAAGTGATGCAGGTCAAGGAGGGAGCTGTCGCAGGCTCCCTTCTTCTTTGCCGGGGCAGCCATCCCGGGAGGGCTGGCCTGAATATTGCATTAAGACTGTGATTGTGGTCACACTGCGCCGACACGACGGGTCGCCGGACGTGGTGTGGCAGGTGCAGTTGGCAGGTGTGGTTTCCGGCTTTATTGCTGTGGAGCATTCCCGATGAAACGCCCCGTTTTGTTGTTTGCCGTCAGTGCAGTGATGGGCAGTGCCAATGCGCTGGCCAGTGAGCCGCAGGCCAGCCCGCCAACCGGCCAGGCGATGGTCGCCGGTATCGATGCGCGTACCGGCAAGTTGCGCCAGCTCAGCGATGCCGAGGTGGCCGAGCTTTCCCGTCAAACCCAGACCCAGTCCAGTGCGCAGGCACGCGGCACCACCAACGCGGCCCTCGCCGCCATGCCGCAGACCACGGCCGAGGCCGACAAGACCTACCGGGTGCTGTCCAACGGCCTGAGCGTGGCCAGCCTGCCGCTGTCGGCGATGCATTCGCTGACCGCCCAGCTCGATGCCGACGGCAAGCTGGTGATCAGTGAATCCGACCACGGGCACGGCCCGGGCAGGCAGGAGGTGGGCGAATGAACAAGTGTCTGCATGCTTGGGCACTGGCGGCGTTGCTGGCCTCGGCCGGCGCCCAGGCGGCGGTGACCATCCAGGTGGTCAACCAGGACCCGGCCGGCCAGGGCCTGAATGACCCGCGTGCGGCCAGCCCGGTCGGCGGCAACCCGGGAACCACGGTCGGCCAGCAGCGCCAGGTCGTCTACCGTTTCGCCGCCGACCTGCTGGGCAGCGTGCTGACCAGCAAGGTGCCGGTCAAGGTCGGGGCCAGCTTCCAGGCCCTGAGCTGTACCCCCACCGGCGGCACCCTGGGGTCGGCCGGTGCCACCTGGGTGGCCGCCGCGCCGCCGGCCGGCACCGCCCCGGGCATGATCTTCCATGGCGCGCTGGGCAATGCGGTGGCCGGCAGCAGCCTCAACCCGAGTGCGGCCACCGACATCACCAGCCGCTTCAATGCCAACCTCGGTGGGCAGAACCCGGATGGCAGCCCGTGCATGACCGGCTCGGGCTGGTACTACGGCCTGGACGGCAACACCCCGGACGGGCAGATCAACTTCCTGGACGTGGTGCTGCATGAAATTGCCCACGGCATGGGCTTTTCCGGCTTTGTCGGTTATTCCACCGGTATCCTGGGCGAGCGCACCGGCATCACCGCTTATCGCGGCTACAGCGACGTCTACACCAACAATGCGCACAACAACCTGACCGGGCGGGGCTTTGACCACCCGGCCACTACCGCGGCCGAACGCGCGCTGGCCATCCGTACCCGTGGTGCACCGGCCTGGCGCGGGGCGTCCACCACCGCCCAGGTGCCGCAGTGGCTGGACCCGGCTGTGGTGTTGGAGGTCAGTGGCGGCAGTGCAGCGCTGACGACCCAGTTCTTCGGTGTGGCCTCGTTCGGCCCGGCAGCCACCGCGGCCAACTTCAACGCCCCGCTGGTGGTGGTCAATGATGGTGTCGGTGACACCGCCGATGCCTGCGAGCCGCTGGCCCCGGGCAGCCTGACCGGCAAGATTGCCTACATCAACCGTGGCAGCTGCTCGTTCGAGCCGAAGGCAGTCAATGCGCAAAATGCCGGCGCGATCGGCGTGATCATCGGCAACGTGGCCAGCTCGGCCGACGCCGGTACCGCCCCGGGCATGGCCGAGGACCCGACGGTGAGCGCGACCATCCCGGCAATCAGCGTCAACCTGGCCGCCGGCCAGCAGATTCTGGCTGGCGGAAGCAACCAGCAGGCGCGTCTGGGCAATGTGGCCGGGCAGTACGCCGGTGCCGATGCGGCCGGGCGCGCCCTGCTGTATGCCCCGGCCACGGTTGCCAGTGGCTCTTCGTTCTCGCACTTTGAAACCGTGCTCAAGCCCGATGCGCTGATGGAGCCGGCCAATACGCCGTCCACCAACGGTGCCTACATCGTTGACCTGACCCTGGGCGTGTTCAAGGACATCGGCTGGGAGCTGGACACCAGCACCACCCGGGTCAATGGCTGTGACACCGGGATTGCCCGCTTCACCAACCCGGGCCTGCTGATCGGTGCCAACCTGGTGGCCAACGAGACGGTGTGCCGGGTGGCGGCCAACGGCAACCGGGTGCGTTACCTGTCGTGCATGAACAACGTGGCCGATGACCTGCGCGACCTGGGCCTGATCAGCCCGGCGCAGCGGCTGAAGGTGCGTACCTGCGCGACCAAGGCCGGGGCCTTGTAAGAACCGGCCATTGAGGGCCGGTGGTGCTACAGACGGGCGCCCGCGGGCGCCCGTTTGCTGCCGGCGGCCGGTTCAGGGCACCTGGCGGTATTTTTCCGCTGCCGCGATCACCGCCTGCAGGCGCTCGATTCCCGCGCGTGGATCCGGGACGCTGTAGGCCCGCTCGCCCAGGTCGGTGTTGCCTTCGTCGCTGGGCACGATCTCCACCCGGCGGCGGCTGGCATTGCGGACCTCCAGGGTCATCCAGGCCGCGTCGCCACTGACAAAGCCCAGGGGGATGTCATGGCTTTCGGTTTCGCCCGGCAACAGGCCGCCCCGCCGGCGGTGGTTCAGGGTGAAGGAATAACTGGCCACCGGCTCGTTGGCTGTGTCCAGATACAGCCGCGCAGTCCAGCCGCTGGTGCTGAAGGACAGCGTCGAGGCATTGTGGAAGTCGGCCCGCAGCCAAGGCTGCAGGCCGTGGAAATCCTGCACGATGCGCAACTGCACGTTGTCGCTGCGCAGTTGCCCCAGCTCGGTCTGCAGCCGCTCGAAGGCTTCCCGCTGCGGTTGCAGTGCGGTGATCCTTTCCGGGTAGCTGGTGCTGACCAGACGGGTTTCACCCTGGATCACCTGGCGCGGGCTGGCATCGGGATAGCGCTGGTGCAGCTGGGCGATGCTCAGGTCGGACACCGACCAGTTGAAGGCCTCCTGCTGTTCCGGGGTCATCTGCGCAAACAAGGGGTTGAGGCGGGCGAAATAGGCCGCCTCGCCCTGGCCGGTCACCAGGTGGCTGTCCATCGGCCCGGCACAGGCGGCCAGCAGCAGGGCGCTGATGGCCACGGCAAACAGCTTGCAGTCAGGCATGAAACGGCTCGATCGGGCAGTCAAAGCGTGATTAACGGCAGATGCCGGGGGGACTTGAGCCCGGCCAGGGCCGGTGTCGGCCGGTGCTACCCTTGGGCTTTGATTTTTTTGCAGGTGCTGCGATGACTTCCATTGAACAGATCAACGCCATTTCCACCCCCGGGCAGCCGTGGGGAGAGGCGGAAAAGGCCCGCTGGCGCGCGCTGCAGCGGGTCCAGCGCAGCCATGCGCAGGACGTGGTGAGCCGGGTGCAGGCGCTGGCTTCGCGTTTTGATGTGGTCACCTACGGTGAGCTGGACTGCGGTCCGGACGGGCGCTACCCGCTGCTGGCCCTGCGCAGCCAGGACTGGGACAGCGCCCTGCCGGTGGCCGTGGTCACCGGTGGCGTGCACGGTTATGAGACCAGCGGCGTGCATGGCGCGCTGCAGTTTGCCGAACAGCATGCGGCCGACTACGCCGGCAGGCTCAACCTGCTGCTGATTCCCTGCGTCAGCCCCTGGGGCTATGAGCGCATCCAGCGCTGGAACGCGTGGACGGTGGACCCGAACCGTTCGTTCATGGCCAACAGCCCGGCCCCGGAGGCCGCCGCCGTGCTGGCCCTGCTCGACACCCTGGAGCAGCCGGTGCTGGTGCATATCGACCTGCACGAAACCACCGACAGCGACGAGAGCGAATTCCGCCCGGCGCTGGCCGCGCGCGACGGCAAGCCGTTCGAGCCGGGCACCATTCCCGATGGTTTCTACCTGGTCAGCGAGAGTGAGCGCCCGGCCCCGGGTTTCCAGCAGGCGATCATCACCGCGGTGGAGGCGATCACCCACATCGCCCCGGCCGACGAGAAGGGCGAGATCATCGGTGACAAGGTGGTGGCGCACGGGGTGATCTGCTACCCGGGCCGTGCGATCGGCCTGTGTGGCGGCATGACCGATGCCCCGTTCGTGACCACCACCGAGGTCTACCCGGACAGCCCCAAGGCCACCGCGCAACAGTGCAACGACGCCCAGGTGGCGGCCGTGCGTGCCGCCCTGGACTATGCCCTGGCCAACGGCTGAGGTCACCGGCAATGCCATCGCGGCGGCTTCGCCGCGGTGGTGACTGACGGCAGGTGCGTGCGCCGGCATTGCAGGCACAATGGGCCAATACCCATCCTCAGGGCTGTACCCGATGCCGACTGCTGTTTCCTCTCCGCGCCTGGGCCTGGTCCCGCAAATCGTGCTTGGCCTGCTGGCCGGGATCGTCCTGGCCATGCTCTGGCCGCAGGCGGCCACGGCCGCAGGGTTGCTGGGCACGGTGTTCATCACCGCGCTGAAGTCGGTGGCACCGCTGCTGGTGCTGGTGCTGGTGGCCGCCTCCATCGCCAACCAGCAGGTGGCCGGCGGCAGCCATATCCGCCCGATCATCGGCCTGTACCTGGTGGGCACCGTTGCCGCGGCCCTGGTCGGTGTGCTGGCCAGCTTCCTGTTTCCCACCACCTTGGTGCTGGCCAGCGCGGCCGAGTCGACCAGTGCGCCCAGTGGCATCGGCCAGGTGTTGCAGACCTTGCTGATGCAGGTGTTCTCCAACCCCATTGATGCCCTGGTCAATGCCAACTACATCGGCCTGCTGGCCTGGGGTGTGGCCTTGGGCCTGGCCCTGCGCCGGGCCGGGCAGACCACCCGTACGGTGATGGCCGACATGGCCCAGGCGGTGATCACGGTGGTGCGCTGGGTGATCGTGCTGGCGCCGTTGGGCATCTTCGGCATTGTCGCCTCGACCCTGGCCAGCAATGGCCTGTCGGCACTGGCCGACTACCTGCACCTGCTGCTGGTGCTGGTCGGGGCGATGCTGTTCGTGGCCCTGGTGGTCAACCCGTTGATCGTGTTGCTGGTGACCCGGCGCAACCCGTACCCGCTGGTGCTGACCTGCCTGCGCGAAAGCGGCATCACCGCCTTTTTCACCCGTTCCTCGGCGGCCAACATCCCGGTCAACATGCGTTTGTGCGAGAAGCTGGGCCTGCACGAGCCGACCTATTCGGTGGCCATCCCGCTGGGGGCCACGATCAACATGGCCGGTGCGGCGGTGACCATCTCGGTGCTTTCCCTGGCCGCTGTGCATACCCTGGGCATCCCGATGGACCTGCCCACCGCCCTGCTGCTCAGTGTGCTGGCGGCGGTGGGTGCCTGCGGCGCCTCCGGCGTCCCGGGTGGCTCGCTGCTGCTGATCCCGCTGGCCTGCGGCCTGTTCGGCATCAGCAATGATGTGGCCATGCAGGTGGTGGCCGTGGGCTTCGTGGTCGGGGTGGTGCAGGATTCGGCCGAAACCGCCCTGAACTCGTCCACCGACGTGGTGTTCACTGCCGCGGTGTGCCAGCGCGAGCAGCAGCGCAGCGGCTGAGGCTGGCGCCTCGGCCCGCCCGCACAACGGCCCGCTAGCGGGCCGTTGTTGTCTGCGCCGCTCAGCGCCGTTTGCGCACCAGCGCGCTGGAGGCGGTGAGCACGGCGCGGGTCAGGCTGGCCATGCCCAGCACATCGCCCTTCCAGTGCTGCCAGTACAGCGGGATGTCCTCGTACACGCGCTTGCGCAGGTAGACCAGACGGCCGGCCTCCAGGTGCCGGCGCACCAGTGGCAGCGGGTTCATGGTCCAGCCCAGGCCGGCCAGGTTGGCATGTACGAAGGCGCGGGTGGAAGGAATCCACCATACCGGCGGCTGCAGGGGGGCATCGTTGCCGGCCAGGCGGCGGGCATGGCGGGCCTGCAGGTCATCCTTGCGGTTGAACACCAGCACCGGGGCCTGGGCCAGGGCGGTGGCGTTGACGCCCTTGGCAAAGTGCCGGGCATGGAAGGCCGGGGTGCAGGTGGCCACATAACGGATGCTGCCCAGGGCATGGATCTGGCAGCCCTGCACCGGCTCGGCCAGGGTGGTGACCGCGCCCAATACCTGGCCCCGGCGCAACAGTTCGGCGGTGTGGTCCTGGTCCTCCACATGCAGGTCCAGGGTGGCGCTGGCACTGCCGGCAAACAGCACGGTGGCCTCGGGAAACCAGGTTTCCATGCTGTCGTGGTTGACCGCCACCGGAATCGAAGAGCGTGGCAGCTGCTCATCGGCAATGCCGATGCGGCTCAGTGCGTCATGTTCGAGCAGGGCGGTCTGCTCGGCCAGGCGCACCAGTACCTGGCCTTCGGCGGTGGCGGTGGCTGGGGTGGTGCGCTGGACCAGCAGGCGGCCGACGCGGTCTTCCAGTGCCTTGATCCGCTGGCTGATCGCCGAGGGGGTGACGTGCAGGGCGAGGGCCGCGCGTTCAAAACTGCCCTCCCTTACCACGGCAGCAAGGGCGCGAAGCTGAGCGTGGTCAAAACGCATGGATTAGCCCTGCTTAATTTGGTTTAAGAAGTTTAGCTTAACTCCACCGTGCTGCACTGCGACAATGCACCCCGTTCCGCCGGCTGGGTCCACGCCGGCCCCCCGCAGTCAACACAGGTTTTCCCATGTTCAATGAATTCACCGCCACCCCTGGCCTGGCCGCCTGGGTCAGTGGGGCAGCAACCGGTATCGGCCTGTTCGCCGTGGTCGGGGCGCAAAGTGCGTTCATCCTGCGCCAGGGCATCGCCCGCAACCACATCCTGGCCATCATCGCGACCTGTGCGCTGATCGATGCCGCCTTCATCTTCGCCAGCGTGGCCGGGCTGCGTCGGTTGACCGACGCCATGCCGTGGCTGACCAGTGTGTTGCTGTGGGGCGGGGTGGCCTTCCTGCTGTGGTATGCGCTGCAGTCCGCGCGGCGGGCCATTGCCGGCAGCAGCGGCCTGCAGGCCGACGACACCCAGGGCAATTCGCGCAAGGCGATGGTGATGGCGGCGGCCGGCTTTTCGTTGATCAATCCGCATTTCTGGCTGGACATGGTGGTGATCGGTTCGATTGCCGACAACTTCGGTGCCGCGCGCATGAGCTTTGCCGCCGGTGTGGCCACCGCCAGCCTGATCTGGCTGACCGCACAGGGGCTGGGCGCGCGGGCGATGGCTCCGTTGTTCACCAAGCCGCGCACCTGGCGGGTGCTGGATGGCTCGATCGCGGTGATCCTGTGCGTGCTGGCCCTGGGCCTGGCCGTGGGTGGTCTGCCCGATACCGCGCCGGTGGCTACGGTTTGACCCTGGCTGCCCACTGGCGGCCGCAAGCTTGACCGTCACCGCCGGCGCTGTCAGCGTGTGAAGGGTTCGAGTGCGATGGTGAATCGTGAAACCTTCTAATGCGATGTTGCGTGTGTGTGGCCTGCTGCTGGCTGGCGTACTGGCCGGCTGTGCCACTACCCCGCCGCCGGCCGGCAACCCCGAAGTGGACCTGCTGCGCCAGCGCATCAGCCAGCGCCTGCCCGACAAGCTGGACGACCGTGCCGGCTGGGCGGCCGACATCCAGGCCGCGTTCCATGCCCAGGGCATTGCCGGCAATGACGAGAACATCTGCGCCACCCTGGCGGTGATCGAGCAGGAATCCGGTTTTGTCGCCGACCCGGAAGTGGCCGGCCTGGGCCGCCTGTCGCGCACCGAACTGGAGCGCCGGGCGCGCGCCAAACGGATTCCGAAGCTGGCCTTGAGCGCCGCCTTGAATGTGGCTTCGCTGGACGGGCGTACCTACGGCCAGCGGCTGGATGCGGTGCGTACCGAAGGCCAGCTCAGCGAGCTGTACCAGGAAATCATCGGCCGGGTGCCGTTGGGTGCCCGCCTGCTGGGTGATCACAACCCGGTGCAGACCGGCGGTTCGATGCAGGTCTCCATCGCCTTTGCCCAGGCCCATATGGACGGCTACCCGTATCCCGGCCGCGATGCCCGCCAGGAAGTGTTCAGCCGTCGCGGTGGGGTCTATTTCGGCATTGCCCACCTGCTCGGCTACGCCACCCCCTACACGCGCAAGATCCACCGCTTCGCCGATTACAACGCCGGCTGGTATGCCAGCCGCAATGCCGCCTTCCAGCAGGCGGTGGCAGTGGCCAGCGGGCGTCCCCTGGCCCTGGACGGGGACCTGCTGCTGCCCGGCGCGCCGTTGGACAAGCCCGGCCAGACCGAGGTCGCGGTGCGCAGCCTGGCTGCGCAGCTGGGTATGGATGCGGCGCAGATCCGGCGCGAGCTGGAGCGCGGCAACAGCCTGCATTTCAATGACAGCCCGCTGTTCGTGGCCGTGTTTGCCCTGGCCGAACAGCGTCAGGGCAGCCCACTGCCACGTGAGCGCCTGCCCGGGATCACCCTGGAAAGCCCGAAGATCACCCGCGAGCTGACCACGGCCTGGTTTGCCACCCGGGTCTACGAGCGCTACCAGCGCTGCATGGCCGCTGCCGCCGGCAGCTGAGTCGGCTCAGCCCTGGCGCTGGGCGTGGCGCAGCTGCTTGCGCTGGTACATCGCCGAATCGGCCAGGCTGAGCACCTCGGTGGCGTTGCGGCTGCCATCCACCCGGATCAGGCCGATGCTCGGGCCCTGGTAGTCCAGCTGCACCCCGTCGCCAAGGTCAAAACGGCCGCAGGTCATCGCCTGCAGGCGCTGTTCGACCTGGTCGATCACGGTGTCGTGCTGCTCGTCGGCAAACACGTGGCCCAGGCTGATCAGGATCACGAACTCATCGCCGCCCAGGCGGGCGCAGTAGTCCTCCGGACGCTGGGCCTGGCGCAGGCGCTGGGCCATTTCCACCAGCAGATGGTCACCGGCGGTATGGCCCCACTGGTCGTTGATCTGCTTGAAGCCGTCCAGGTCGATGAAGCCGACCAGCAGCTGGGTATCGGCCTGGGCATGCTGCAGCAGGCGGCGGTCCAGCTCCTGCATCAGCGCGCGGCGGTTGGGCAGGCCGGTCAGGGCATCGGTGTCGGCGGTGAGCTGCAGGGCCTGGTGGGCGATGCGCAGTTGCTCGATCAAGCGCTCGCGCTCGATGTGCTGGCCGATCAGCTGGGCGAACATGCGCAGCAGACGCTCGGCCCCTTCGGCAATGTCGGCGCGCCCGGCACTGGCCGCGCACAGGGTGCCGATCAGGCTGCCATCGGCAGCCAGCACCGGGGTGGAGGCATAGGTGCCGATGCCCAGTTCGCTGGCCGCGGCGCTGTCGCCCCAATGGGTGGCCACCTCGTTGGTGCAGGGCAATTGCTCGAGCAGGGCGCGCCGGCACAGCGTGTCGGCCCACGGCACGATCAGCTGTTCGGGCATGTGCAGTGCCGGGCTGGTGTTGTAGGCATGGGTGATTTGCTGCACCCCGGCGGTTTCATCGACCCGGGTCAGGTAGGTCGAATCCAGCCCGGTGACTGCCTGCAGCAGCTCCAGCAGCGGGCGTACCAGTTCCTCCAGCGAGCGCGCATCGCGCAGGGAGTCGGCAAGGGGCCCGACAAAGTCGGGCGAGGGCAGGGCGATGGCAGGGTTCACGGTTGGCAGGGCTCCGACCGATGCGTTGGGGGGCACCTTATGATCGACCCACCGCGGTCAAAATTCAGCGTTGAAGTACCGGCCCGTTCACCGTGGCGTAGCCCAGGCCGCAATCACTGCTGCAGGAGCTGCTGAGCATGCGCAGCTGGATCGCCCCGGTGTTGGCCAGCGAGCGGAAGTGGCCAACGCCGTTATGGTCGCCCCCGGCAAGGTTGAGCGGGCTGCCGTCGGCCCAGTCCCAGTCGTACAGGTAGGCGGTACTGCCCACGCCGACATCCAGCTGGGCGATGACATTGGCCGCCGGGGCGTACAGGGCACCGGCATCGCAGCTGGCCGCCCAGCTGGTGGTAAAGCAGTGCACCTGGTCACGCAGGCCGGCGGTGATGGTGTAGAAGCGGATCCCCGGCCAGCTGGCCGGCAGGCTGCGCAGGCTGCCGCTGCCACTGCCGGTCCAGCGGTTGTGACCGTAGAAGCTCACGCCGGTGCTGGGGTACAGGCCGAAGGTGTAGTGGTCATACGGGAATGCCCAGGCCTCGGCATTGCAGGTTGGCGCCAGCGTGGACTGGTAGCCGGTCAGGCGACAGGTCTGCAGGCCGCGGATGCCGCCGGCAATGTTGATGAAACGGCGCACGCTGGCTTGGTAGGCATGTTTCTGGATCATCGCCATGGCCATCGAACTGCCCAGCGAGTGGGCCACGATGTCCACCTGCGCCTTGCCGGTGTAGGCACGGACCTTGTCGATGAAGGTCTTCAGCGTCTGGTAGGTGGCCGGCTTGTGGTAGTTGCCCTGCGGGCTGGCCCGTTCGCTGGCGCTGAGCCAGGTGATGCCGAACAGCTCGCAGTCGTTGTAACCGGCCGCCTTGAACGCGGCATACGGCGATTGCGCCGGGGTGCTGTAGCCGGCCACCGCCCCCGGAGACATGTCAAAGCTGATTGCGCTGTCGCCATTGCCGTGGATGAACACCACCGGGGTGCGGCTGGCCGCACAGTTGCCGCCACCAAAACCGCCGTGACCCACGCCCGGGTCGAAGCCACCGGCATACTGGTCACTGCTGCCGGTGCAGGTGTAGCCGTTGTTGCTGCCGCAGCTCAGGGCCTGGGCCGGGCGTGCGGCCAGGCCACTGCCGAGCAGGCCCAGCAGCAGGGCGATAGTGCAGGGGAAGGTCAGGCTGAGGTGCATGGTCATGCTTCCTTGTCGGGAATGTGCAGCAGACCGGCGGCGACTGGCCGCGTGGGGGCGGTTTGCATGATGCTGGCCCGGCTGCACCGGCGCTGCCATTGCCCGAAAGGGAAGTGGCGGGCCGGGCTAAAGCACGGGTGTTGGCTGTTTCCAAAATGCTGAATGGGCCCATAATGTGACCGTTGTCCGCAACGAGGCGGACGATTCACCCACTCAAAGGAATTACCTGATGATCCTGCGTCGTGCTGCTGTTGCTGCTGCCGTTTTTTCGCTGGTGCTGCTCACGGCCTGCTCCTCCGGCCCGGAAGCCACGGTCAAGGGCTTTTACAAGGCACTGGATGCCGGCAAGACCGATACCGCCAAGGGCTACCTGTCCTCGCAGATCACCGAAATGCTCGGCGACGGCAAGCTGGACATGGCCCTGGCCGAAGGGGCCAAGAACATGGCCAACTGCGGTGGCCTGGACAAGGTCGAGGTGGGCATCACCGGCGAAGGCGATACCCGCCGTGGCACCGCCCAGGTCAGCTTCAAGGGCGAATGCCCGGCCAAGAGCGACGAGGTGGTGGTGGTCAAGGAAGCAGACGGTTGGAAGATCGGTATCGGCAAGTAACGTCGATGCGCCTGCTGGTCCTGCTGCTGCTGGCCGGCCTGCTGGCTGCCTGCGCGGCCCCGGCAGCCCCACCGCCCGCGCTGGCGGTGACGGCCCAGCAGCAGGCGGTGCTGGCTTCGGCCGGGCAGTTGCGTGATGGCGACCTGGTGTTCCGCCGTGGGCGCGACCTGATGAGCTCGCTGGTCCTGCGCCAGGGCCGGCACAGCCGTTTCTCCCATGTCGGCATGGTCCTGCGCGAGGGCGGGCAGGTACTCGTCGTGCATGCCATGCCGGATGAACCCGGCAGCCCCGGCGGGGTGCGGCTGGAGCCACTGGAGCAGTTCCTGGCCCCGGCCCTGGCCAGTGATGCGGCCAGTTACCGCCTGCCCGGGTTGCAGCCCGGCCCGCTGCGTGGCTGGCTGATGGCCCAGCAGGGCAAGCCGTTCGACATGCGCTTTGCGCTGTCCGATGCCAGCACCCTGTATTGCACCGAGCTGGTGATGCGCGGGCTGGCCGTGGCCGGAGTGACGGCCGAGCCGGCCACAGTGCGTGTACCGTTGGTGGCCGAGCCGGTGATCCCCCCCGATGCCTTGCGTGACCTGCCCGGGTTGCTGCCGTTGGCCGGCGCTTGAGGGCAGCAGGTCCGGCTTGTTTGTCTGGCAAATGCCCCCATTGCAATGGACCTGCGCCCCAACCATTGGCACTGACACCGCTCAGAGGCAACGGTTACAACGGCAATCACCCTGCCGGTGCCCGCACCGGTACCCACCCTTGCACGGAGTTCCCCTTGAACAAGACCCTGCTCAGCCTGGCCACCGGTCTGGCGCTGGCCGTTTCCGGCCCGCTGGCCGCCCACGACACCAGCCGTGACTGCCTGGACGATGCCTGCACCGTCAGCAGCCTGTTCGCCGCCGATGACCTGGGAGGCGCCAGCGCCGGTGGCCCGATTGCCGCCCAGCGCATGGGCAGCTGGGGCATCGACACCGCCGGCATGGACACACGCATCAAGCCGGGCGATGACTTCTTCGGTTATGTCAGCGGCAAGTGGGCGGCCAATACCCCGATCCCGGCCGACAAGTCCTCCTACGGCGCCTTCATGATCCTGCGTGACCTGTCCGAGGCCCGCGTGCACCAGCAGCTGGAAGGCTATGCGCTGGGCAATCCGGCCACTGACGGTGACGCGGCCAAGATTGCCGCCTTGTACCGTGGTTTCCTGGACGAGGCCGCGATCGAGGCCGCCGGCGCCACCCCGCTGGCACCGTCGCTGGACGCCATCCGTGCCGCCGGCGACAAGACCGCCATTGTCGAGCTGATGGGCAAGCGCAACATTTCCTTCGGCGCCAGCCTGTTCAGCGTGTCGGTCTCCGATGACCAGCGCGATCCGGAGCGTTACACCCTGTACATGGGGCAGTCCGGCCTGGGCCTGGGTGACCGCGCGATGTACCTGGACGACAAGTTCGCCCCGCAGCGTGAGCGCTACCTGGCTTACGTGACCCAGATGCTGGAGCTGGGCGGCTGGAATGATCCGGCCGGCAATGCGGCCCGGGTGCTGGCCTTTGAAACCGAGGTCGCCAACGCCCACTGGACGCGTGCCGAGAGCCGCAACCGCGACAAGACCTACAACCCGGTGACCCGCGCCGAGCTGGCCGCGCAGGCCCCGGGCGTGGACTGGGACGTGTTCTTCACTGCCGCCGGCGTCGGCCAGGCGCAGCGCGTGGTGCTGCGTCAGGCCTCGGCCATCCCGGCCATGGCCGAGGCTTTTGCCCAGGCCGATCTGGACACCCTGAAGGCGTGGCAGGCCTTTCACGCCATCGACGATGCCGCACCGCTGCTGTCCAAGGCCTTTGTCGATGCCGAGTTCGAGTTCCGTTCGCGCTTTCTGGCCGGCCAGCCCGAACCCAAGCCGCGCTGGAAGCATGCGGTGGGCTATGCCGAAGGCATCATGGGCGAGGCCATTGGCCGTGACTATGTCACCCAGTACTTCCCGGCCGATGCCAAGGCCAAGATGGACGCACTGGTGGCCAACGTGAAGCAGGCCATGGGCGAGCGCCTGAAGCAGCTGGAGTGGATGAGCCCGGCCACCCGTGCCGAGGCTGCTGACAAACTGGCCGGTTTCGGTCTGAAGATCGGCCACCCGGATGTCTGGCGTGATTACAGCGCACTGGAAGTGCGCAACGGTGATGTGGCTGGCAATGCCCTGCGCGCCCGCGCGTTCGAGTGGGATTACCGCCGCGCGCGTCTGGGCCAGGCCGTGGACAAGCACGAGTGGGGCATGACCCCGCAGACGGTCAACGCCTACTACAACTCGGTCAAGAACGAGATCGTGTTCCCGGCCGCGATCCTGCAGCCGCCGTTCTTCGATCCGGATGCCGACCCGGCAGTGAACTACGGTGGCATCGGCGGCGTGATCGGCCACGAAATCATCCACGGTTTCGACGACCAGGGCCGCAAGTCCGACGGCAAGGGCTTCCTGCGTGACTGGTGGACGGCCGAAGACGCGGCCAAGTTCGAAGCCCAGGCGGCCAAGCTGGGTGCCCAGTACGAGGCCTATGAATTTCCGCAGCTGCCGGGCATGCACATCAACGCGCGCGTGGCCATGGGCGAGAACATCGGCGACCTCGGTGGCCTGACCATTGCCCTGGAAGCCTACCGCCGTTCGCTGGCTGGCCAGCCGGCACCGGTGATCGACGGTTTCAGCGGTGAGCAGCGTCTGTTCATGGGCTGGGCCCAGGTGTGGCGCACCCTGTGGCGTGACGAGGCCCTGCGCCAGCAGCTGGTCAACGGCACCCATTCGCCGGGCCACATCCGTGCCTTCGCCCCGCTGCGCAACATTGATGCCTGGTACGACGCCTTCGACATCAAGCCGGGCGATACCCACTACATCGCACCGGAAGATCGCGTGCGCATCTGGTAAGCGTCCGCGCCTGTGCCAGTACAACGCCCCGGCCATCGGCCGGGGCGTTGTCGTTTGCGAGCACAGGCCTGGGGAGGCCGGGCCATCAGCGGCCCGGCTGTGCGTGGCCGCAGCGCACGGCATCCTGGTCTGGCGCGATGGCTCTGGCTCAGCGTGCACGGGCTAACATGGCGCGATGAACTCCCCCCGACCCCCACTGTGGACGCGCAGCTTCGTCCTGGCCTGCGCGGCGAATTTCCTGCTCGGCATGTCCTTCTATGTGCTGATGCCCACCCTGCCGTTCTACCTGATGAACGGGCTGGGGGTCGACGAGGCGGTGGCTGGGGGCATCCTTGCCAGCTACGTCGTTGCCGCCTTGCTGGTGCGCCCGTTCTCCGGCTTCATCGTCGAGCGCTTCGATGCCAAGCACGCCTACCTGGCTGCGTTGGCGGCCTATGTGCTGGGCACAGCCGGCTATCTGCTGGCAGCCTCGGTGATGGGCTTTGTGGTTGTCCGTATTGCCATCGGCATGACCTTCGCCATCCTGTCCACGGCTTCCAACACCCAGGCCATCGACATCATTCCCAGCCAGCGGCGTGGCGAGGGTATCGGCTATTTCGGCCTGATGAGTTCGCTGGCCATGGCCATGGGGCCGATGGCCGGGTTGTGGCTGATGGATCATTTCGCCTTTGCGGTGATCTTCGACACCGCCATTGCCGCGGCGGTGGCCGGCTTGGTCATTGCCAGCCTGGTGCGCTCGCCGGGCAAATCGCGGGTGGTGCAGTCTGCCGTGCTCTCGCTGGACCGCTTCCTGCTGGTGCGGGGTATCCCGCTGGCCTGCAACCTGGCGGTGATCGGCCTGGCCTACGGCATGCTGCTGGCCTTTGCCGCGGTCTACGGCCGTCAGGTCGGGGCACAGAATACCGGGGTGTTCTTCACCCTGATGGCCATCGGCATGATGGTCTCACGCACCTTCGCCGGCCGGCTGGTGGATGGCGGGCGGGTGGTGCTGGTGGTCAATGGCGGCACCCTGTCCATTGTCGGCGGCATGGGGTTGATGGTGCTGTGGCCCGATGCGGCCACGTTCTACCTCAGCGGCATATTCATCGGCGCCGGCTTCGGCGTGGTCTACCCGGCCTACCAGACCCTGATCGTCAACCTCGGCAGCCACTCGCAGCGGGCCACTGCGGTGGCCACCTATTTCACCGCGCTGGATGTGGGCATCGGCCTGGGCATGGTGCTGGCCGGGCTGATCGCTGCACGTGTCGGCATGGGCATGGCCTTTGCCGGCGGCAGTGCACTGGTACTGGCTGCCGGCGGTGTATTTGCCCTGTTTTTCGCCCCGCGCCTGGCGATCAGCAAGGATTGAGGCTCAAGTTCCTGTCCATACGGCCGATCTGATGGCGCAAGGCGCACAGCAGGGGATGGATGGATGGCAATCGTGGTAGCGGGAATCGTGCTGGTGGTCGTTCTGGCGGCGGGGCTGTTGCTGGCCCGGCGGCGTCAGGCGGTGCTGTCGCCGGCACAGGTACGCAACAGCGCGGCGGCACAGGCCGAATCGGCCGGGCAGGCACAGCTGCTGGCCCAGGCCCTGGGCCAGGCCGATGCCGCCCTGCTGTGGGCGGCGCTGGACCATGACGGGCTGCCACTGCCCGTGTCGACGTTGCTCGATGGCCCGGCCGTGGCCCAGGCGCGCGCCCGCCTGCAGGCCGGCGCGCTGTCCGGCCAGGCCCTGCCGCGGCGGCCACAGCTGCTGCCGCAGCTGATGGCCGCGCTCAATGACCCGGGCAGCACGGCCAGCAAGCTGGCCGGCATCATCGGCCAGGACCCGGTACTGGCCGCCACCTTGATGCGCATCGCCAACAGTGCTGCCCACCGGCGCCGCCTGCAGCCGCTGGAAAGCCTGGAGCGGGTGGTGGTCAAGGTTGGCCAGGAAGGCCTGGAACGGCTGTTGTCCTCGGCCCTGGTGCAGCCGGTGCTGGCCCTTGAAGAACGCGAGCTGCGCGGCTTTGCCGCCACCCTGTGGCGGCATGGCCGGCTGGCCAGTGCGGCGGCGGCCGACCATGCACGCATCGTCGAGCGGATCGACCCGCTGCCACTGCAGCTGGGCTCGCTGCTGCCAGCCCTGTCCTGCCTGCTGGTACTGCGCGCGTTGCCGGCACTGGCTGACCAGACACTGGATGCCGGCGAGCGCCTGCAGCTGTTGCTGGGGAGCCAGTACACCGTGGCTGCCGAAATATCCCGGCGCTGGGAGTTGCCTGAAAACCTGGCCCAGGCACTGGAGGGCGTACCCGGGCAGACCCACGCCTCGCTGCAGTTCGGCCGGCGCATGGCCTGGGCCTGGATGCAGGTCGAGGATGGCGTGCTGGAGCCGGAACAGGCGCGCCAGGCACTGGCCATGCATGCCAGCATGCAGTCGGTGTCGGCGGTATGGCAGCGCCTGCGGGTCATCCAGGAGCACAGCTGAGCCAGTGCCCTGCAGGCAGTGCGGTGCTGGCCGCCTGCCCGGGCCGTGAGGCAGGCGTTGCGCTTGGCGGAGCCGGCACAGGGCGCGTGCTGGCAGCGTGCGCTGCTGTCAGAGCTGTGATTCGATCGGCAGCAGACCCAGCACCCACACCCAGGCCCGCAGCCACCAGCGTGTATCAGGCTCGTGCCGGTACTGCTGGCCATCGCCGTCGGTCCACTGCAGCTTGCCCTGGCCATCCAGGCTGACCCGGTAGCTGCGGTCCGGATGGGCCAGATAGTTGAACTCGCGCTGCAGGCGCGCGCCCAGGGCCGCATCGTCAAACAGCACCCCCATCTCGGTGTTGAGGTTGGCCGAGCGTGGGTCCAGGTTGAACGAGCCGACAAAGCCGCGACGGCCATCCACCAGATAGGCCTTGGTGTGCAGGCTGGCACCGCTGGAGCCCAGCGGCAGGGCGATGCCGCTGCGCGGCCCGCGCCGCTTGAGCTCGTACACGGTGGTGCCGGCGGCCAGCAGCGGTTTGCGGTAGCTGTTCCAGCCGCTGTGCACGGCGGCCACGTCGGTGGCGGCCAGCGAGTTGGTGATCAGCTCGATGGCCACCCCCTGCCTGCGCATGGCGACCATGCGCTCGCTGCCGTTCTGGCCGGGGACAAAATACGGCGAGATCAACTGCATCTGCTGCTGCGTGCTTGCCAGGTCATCGACAATGGCCTGCACCAGCCAGTCATCGCGCTGGGCCTTGCGGTGTTTGAGCGGTGGGTCGGAGAGCACGCGCACGCTGTCAGACCACTGGAGCACATGGTCCTGGCGCAGGGTCGGCTCGGCCAGGCGCTGTCCGATCCGTGCCAGGTAGGGCGCGGCCTGGGCCAGCTGGCTTTCCATGTCCACGGTCTGCAGCAGCGCATCAAGCTGCTGCCGGGTATGCGGGTTGAGCGCGGCAATGGGCACCACCGCCTGGCTGTTCCAGTAGTCATCGAAGATGGCGCTGGCCTGGCCCACCGATGGACCGAGCAGCAACAGGTCCAGATCACGGAAATTGACGTCTTCGCGGGCGTCGAAATACTCCGCACCGATGTTGCGGCCGCCGATGATGGCCACCTGGTTGTCGGCGATCCAGGCCTTGTTGTGCATGCGGTGGTTGATCGAGAACACCCGCTGCACCATCTCCACCAGACGCCACAGGCCGCCGCGGTTGCGGAACGGGTTGTACAGCCGCACCTCGATGTTGGGATGGGCATCGATGGCCGCCATCGCCGGGTCGAAGCCGTGCATGTTCAGGTCATCGAGCAGCAGGCGTACGCGCACTCCGCGTTCGGCCGCCTGGTACAGCTCGTGGGCCATCAGGTGGCCGGGGATGTCGTCTTTCCAGATGTAATACATCACATCCAGGCTGCGCCCGGCGCGCTGGGAAATCACACTGCGCGCGGCGAAGGCATCCAGGCCATCGCTGAGCCAGAGCACGCCGCTCTGTCCGGGATGGGCCTGCAGCAGCGGCGCGGCCTCACGGTCCAGCGTGGTGGGATCGCCGGCCACCGGCAGGGCGTGGGAGGGCTGGCCGCTGGCGGCGGGGGTCAGACGGTCGGCCAGCAGCAGGCCGCTGCCGATCAACAGCAACAGGACAAGCGGGATGATCCACACAAGACGTCTCAGGTGCAGCTTTTTCATGGCCTGATACTAAACCGCCTGCCAATGGTCAGGGTGTGGGTGGCCGGTTCCTTTGCCCGGGGCAAGTTGGCATCATTTGCAGATGAAATCGTTCTGGCAATCCCCGGCCGTGCGGATGGGGCTTTCAATCTCGGTGGCCACCGGCCTGTACGGCCTGTCCTTCGGAGCCCTGTCAGTGGCCGCCGGGCTGGGCTTCTGGCAGACCATGGCGTTGAGCCTGTTGATGTACACCGGTGGCTCGCAGTTTGCCTTTGTCGGGGTGCTGGCCGGCGGCGGGGCCCCCGCTTCGGCGCTGGGTGCGGCCAGCCTGCTGGGGGTGCGCAATGCGATCTACGGCATGCAGCTCAATGCCCTGCTGCGCCCGGCCGGCTGGCTCAAGCCGCTGGCTGCCCAGCTGACCATCGACGAGTCCACCGCCACGGCCAGTGCGCAGGCCGACCCGGGCGAACAGCAGCGCGGCTTCTGGACCGCGGCCATTGGCGTGTTCGTGGTCTGGAACCTGTGTACCGCGCTGGGCGCCTGGGCCGGCAATGCGCTGGGTGACCCGCGCCAGTTTGGCCTGGACGGGGCCGCCGTAGCGGCCTTCCTGGCCCTGCTCTGGCCACGCCTGCACCAGCGTCAGGCCGGCGCCCTGGCGGCAGTCTGCGCCCTGGTGACGGTGCTGGCCATTCCCTTGGTGCCGCCCGGCCTGCCGATCCTGCTGGCAGCGGTGGTGGCCATCCTCTGGGGCCTGCGTCGGCGGGGGATGCGTTGATGGAAGGCTTGTGGCCGTGGTTGTTGCTGGGCGGGCTGGTGGCCTTTGCCACCAAGCTGGCCGGCTACCTGGTGCCGGCGCACTGGCTGGAAAAACCGGCGGTGGCTGCTGCCGCCGGTCGGCTGACCATCGGCCTGCTGGCCGCGCTGACGGTGATGAATACCGTGGCCGGCGGGCAACAACTGGTCATCGATGCGCGTATCGGCTCGCTGCTGGTGGCGGCACTGGCACTGTGGGCGCGCTTGCCGTTCCTGCTGGTGGTGGTGCTGGGGGCGGCCGCCGCCGCCGCCCTGCGCTGGGCCGGGATCGGCTGAAACCAGCCCCGTCCCGCCTGGCTGCAACGGCTTGGCCGCGGCAGCGGGCGCTGGCTCAGAAACGGGTGCCTGCCGGCAGGTAATGCCATTGACCGGCAGGCAGCTTGCTCAGACCCACCCGGCCGATGCGCAGCCGGCGCATGGCCTGCACAGCCAGACCGTTTTCCTGGCAGGCATGACGCAGCACCGCCGGGTCCAGGCGCTTGCCGACCACGCGCAGGCGCTGCTCGCTCTGCCAGCTGATCTTCACTGCCTGCGCGCCGTGCAAGGCGGCCTGGATCTTGCCGATGGTCCAGGTACTGGCCTGGCCACTGACCTCGATCAGGTATTCGTGTTCCAGCTCCAGCCCATGACTGGCCAGGTGGGAGAGCACGCGGCCGTCCTGACTGACGATGACCAAGCCACTGGCATACGGCGGCAGCGGCAGGGCCACGCGCAGGTGCTGGAAATGGCGCTGCAGACGGCGCACACCGGACGGGTCATCCTCGCGCTGGGACTCCGGGCGCACCGCCTCGGCCAGCGCGTCCACCGCCATCCCGGCCGGCTGGTGCAGCACCATGGAGGCCATTTCCACCTTCTGCTGCTCGGCGTTGTCATCCACCGCTACCTGCTGCCCGGCGCTGACCGGGGCCTGGGGTTGTTCGACCACCACCCCATCCACCCGCACCCAGCCGTTCTCGATCCACTGCCGGGCCTGGCCGCGGGAGCAGTCCAGCTGGCGGGCAAGGCGCTTGTCCAGGCGTTCGGTGGTGTCGGTCATGGTGGTGGCTTTCGTGCTGCGGGGCCGGGGAGTGTAGTGCGCAGCCGGCACTCCCGGGGGATTCAGCTGCCGGCGCGCTGCAGCTCCAGATGGGTCAGGTACAGGCGCAGGTCGAATTCGAGCTGGTGATAGTCGGCACTGATGTGCCGGCACAGCGCGTAGAAGGCCTTGTTGTGTTCCAGTTCGCGGATATGCGCCAGCTCATGGGCGGCAATCATTTCCAGAAACGGCGCCGGGGCATCGCGGAACACACTGGCAATGCGGATCTCGCGGCTGGCCTTGAGCTTGCCGCCATGGTTGCGCGAGATGGCGGTATGGGTGCCCAGTGCGTGCTTGACCACCTGCAGCTTGCCGTCATAGATCACCTTGGCCAGCGGCGGGGCCGAGCGCAGGTAGCGGTTTTTCATCTCCTGCACGTAGTCATACAGCTGGCCGTCGTTGCGCACCTGGTGCGGCTCGGGATAGCGCTTTTGCAGGTACTCGGCCAGACGGCCGCCATCGACCAGCTGGCGGACCTGCTCCAGGACATGCGGCGGGTAGCCATTGAGGTAGGTAAACGGTGTGGACATCGGGCAGGTTCAAGCGCGGGCAGTGGTGCGCTGGCTATCATAGGCGCCAGATCCAACGAGGTAGGCATCATGGCCAAGGCCAATGCATTGCAGGCCCAGCTGCTCAAGGCCGGGCTGGTGAAGAAATCGCAGGTGTCGCAGGTGGCCAACCAGCAGGCCAAGGCGCGCACCGACAAGCATGACCCCAAGGCGGCGGCCATCGCCGCCGAGGCTGAAACCGCCCGTATCGAAGCCGAGAAGGCCCGGCTGGAGAAGGTCGAGCGTGACCGTCAGATCGCTGCCGAGCGCAATGCGCAGCGCCGTGCCGGCGAACTGCGTGCGCAGGCGCGGCAGATCATTGCCGACAAGAAGGTGGCCGCCAAGGGCGAGGCCGAATACCGCTTCAATGATGGCGAGGTGGTGCGCACCCTGCTGATGAGCCAGGCACTGCGCCAGCAGGTGATCGATGCGTCCCTGGTGATTGCCCGTGATGGCGAGGGCTTTGCCCTGTTGCCGCGCTCCGCCGCGGCCCAGGTGCGCGAGCGCGCTGCCGAGCTGATCGTGCTGGACAACGCCGGCCGCGATTATGTCGAGCCGTCCACCGGCAATGCCGAGGACGATGCCTACTACGCCCAGTTCCAGGTGCCTGATGACCTGATGTGGTGAGCGGCGGCGGAGGAAGAAAGGCCGGGGTCGTGGTGACTGCCCCGGCCTTTTTGTTGCTGGCCGGGCGCCCTCACAGTGATTGCATGGCCCGGCAACCGGGGTAGCTGCTGCATCCCCAGAACTGTTGGCCGGCCTTGTTGCCGTTGCGTCGTGTGCGCAGCACCAGCGCATTGCCGCAGCGGGGACACCGCCGCTGTGCCAGCGGGTCGCTGCGTTGCTGCAGATGGCGCAGATGCTGCTGCTGGGACTGCAGGCCGGGCGCCATCCGCCCCTGATGCAGCCGGGCCAGTATCGTCTTGACCTGCTCATCGTCAAACACGACACGGGCAAATGACTTGATGTGGGCGATGAAGCCGCTGCCACGGGTGACATTGGCCGGCATTGTGGTTCTCAAGCTGGCAGTGCCGACAAAATTGACCACCGAATGCATGTTGTCATCGGGCAGCTCGAGCAGGGCCTGCACGGCCTTGAGGTGCTTGTAGTTCTGCCGCAGTGGATTCTGGAAGCGCACGCTGTGGCGGTAGATCTTCTGTGTCCACTGCGCCTGCTGCTCGCTGCCGAATATCCAGCCACGCATGTTCTTGGTTTCCAGCACGAACACGCCGAAGCGTGAAACGATGATGTGGTCGATCTGGGTACTGCCATCCACGGTGGGCAGGGTCACATCGTGCAGGGCGTGGTAATGAGCTGTTGGCAGGTGGCGGTGGATCAAAACGCGCATCCACAATTCACCCAGATATCCCTTGACCATCGGTGCCCTGAGCAGGCCGGCGATCAGTACCAGGGGGAGCAGCACCGCCAATACGGGCAAGAACAGCGGCAGCAGCAATGACAGCATCAGCAACTCCTTTGCATGACGTGTGGGACGGCAAATGCCGGGCGCCTGCCAAGGGTACATCGCCCTGGCGTGCCGCTTGCGGTTGAGCCGGCGGGGAGGCTCGACCGCATCCGGGGTGATGGTCAAGGTCTGCCACACTCAGCGGGCTGTCGGCTGGCTTGCCGTGCGCAAACGGATTTCGTCTTGCAGGTGGGCAAAGGCCCGCCATTCGATCGCCTGCAGTCGCTCCACTGTGGCCGCTGGCAGACCATCGGTGAGCATGGCCGCGCCAAAATCACTGAGCAGGGCGTGGCCGCTGGCCGGGTTGCACAGGATGTTGTGGGCGTACAGGTCGCCATGCACGATGCCGCGTGCATGCAGGTGCTGCACGGCGGCGTGGATGCCCTGCAGCAGCTGTTCGGCCTGCGCCTGGCTCAGATGCAGGTCATCGGCATATACATCACGGGTGCAGCTGGCAAAGCTGGGCGGGCCGGCCAGGGGGCGGTAGTGGCCATCGAGCAGGGGCAGGGCGACGGCCAGGCCATTGCCGGGCACACCGTCGACCCGGGCCAGTGGGGTGAGCAGGTGCCGATGCCGGCCAGCGTGCAGGCCGGCGGCCAGTTCCGATTGCGGCGTGCCATCACTGGTGGCGGCCGCCTTGAACCGTTTCAGCGCCACCGGTGTCGCCTCACCTTTGTGGATCGCACGATGGATCCAGCCGCTGGCGCCTTCGCCGAGCAATTCGGCCATTTCCAGGACGTGCCACGGCATCACCGGCTGGGAACTGTCATCGAGCACGGCCTGCTCGCTGGCGGCACTGAACGGGTTGCCGGCCAGTGCCAGCCAGGCCAGGGCGGGCAGGGTCAGCAGGCTGGCTGGCACCTCGCGCAACCGGTTGCCGGCCAGGCGCAGCAGTTCCAGCCGGTGGCAGGCCGACAGGTCCGGCAGGTCACTGAGCCGGTTGCAGGAGAGCATCAGTTTCTGCAGCCGTGGCCGCTGGCCGAGGCTGGCGGGCAGTTGCTCGATGCGGTTGTCGGTGAGGATCAACCAGCGCAGCTGTGGCGGCAGGCTCTGCGCCGGAACATGTTCGATACGGCAGGCCTTGAAGCCCACCATCTCCAGCAGCGTGCACTGGCCAAGTGCGATGGGCAGTTCGGTGAACGGGTTGTCGGAAGCAAACAGGATGCGCAGCCGGTGCAGCCGGTGCAGGTCATCAGGCAGGCTGGCAAGCTGGTTGCCGGACAGATCCAGCACTTCCAGGCTGTTCGCCAGGCAGAACAGCTGGCGGGGAAACTGGCGCAGGCCCAGCCCGGTCAGGCGGACATGGCGGGCGCCGGCCAG
>JBJEWP010000117.1:0-7016 GCA_051885115.1 Stenotrophomonas sp.
GCGGGCGCTGCCAGCTGTCGATGGTGGTCTGGCGTGCGCGGGCCACGGTGAGCTTGCCTTCCGGTGCCGGCCGGGAGATCACCGAACCGGCCCCCACGGTTGCCCCGTTGCCTATGCTGACCGGCGCCACCAGCGAGCTGTTGGAGCCGACAAAGGCGTTGTCGCCGATCTGGGTGATCGACTTGTTGACCCCGTCATAGTTGCAGGTGATGGTGCCGGCGCCGATGTTGCTCTTGCTGCCGATGCGCGCATCACCCAGGTAGGTCAGATGGTTGGCCTTGCTGCCCTGCCCCATCACCGTGTTCTTGGTTTCCACGAAATTGCCGATGTGCACACCGTCGGCCAGCACGGTGCCCTGGCGCAGGCGGGCGAAGGGGCCGATCTGCACCGCCCCTTCGGTCACCGCACCTTCCAGGTCGCAATGTGCGCGCACGATGGTGCCGGCGGCCAGGCGCACGTCCTTGAGCCGGCAGAACGGGCCGACCTGGACGCCATCGCCAAGTTCCACCGTGCCTTCGAACACCACGTTGACATCAACCTGCACATCCCGGCCCACCGCAACCGTGCCGCGGATGTCCACCCGGGCCGGATCCAGCACCCGCGCCCCGTCCACGCACAGCTGGCGCACCGCGCGCAGCTGCCAGGCGCGTTCGAGCTGGCTCAGCTGCCATCGGTCGTTGGCCCCTTCGGTTTCCTGGGCATCGTCGACCACGACCAGCGCCGCCGGTGACTGCTCGGCCGCGGCCATGGCAAACACATCGGTCAGGTAGTACTCGCCCTGGGCATTGTGGTTGGACAGCCCACCCAGCCAGCGGCGCAGGTCGGCCGCATCGGCCGCAATGATGCCGGTGTTGACGGTGCGGATCTGACGCTGTGCATCGTCGGCATCCTTCTGCTCGACAATCGCGGCCACCTTGCCCTCGGCGCTGCGCACGATGCGGCCGTAACCGGTCGGATCAGCCAGTTCGGCGGCCAGCACCGCCAGCTTGCCGTCGGCGGCCAGCAGGTCCTGCAGGGTCTGGGAGCGGATCAGCGGCACATCGCCATACAGCACCAGCACACGGGCATCATCAGGCACCTGCGGCATGGCCTGGGCCACCGCATGGCCGGTCCCCAGACGCTGCTGCTGCTCGCACCAGTGCAGGTCGGTATCGGCGGCAAACGCCGCACGCACCTGTTCGCCGCCATGGCCGTAGACCACATGGATCGCGGCCGGTTGCAGCGCCCGCGCCGCAGCAATGACATGGCCGAGCATCGGCACCCCGGCCACCGGTTGCAGCACCTTGGGCAGCGAGGACTTCATACGCTTGCCCTCGCCGGCGGCGAGGATGATCACGTGCAACGATGGGCTCATGGGACTTTACGGACAGATTGGCAAGCAGTCATTCTACCCCTGCCCGCAGACGCATGCGGGCACGTACGGAGCACACAGTGAACCTTCCCCGCCAACTGCTGGCCTATACCGGCATCGGTGCCCTGCAGTGGCTGATCGATACCGCGGTGATGATCGGCAGCAGCCAGCTGGGGCTGCAGGTCGGTCTGGCCACGGTGGCCGGGCGGCTCAGCGGCGCCGCCATCGGCTACGCGCTCAATGGCCGTTACACCTTTGCCCATGCCGCGGGCGGGAACCGTCTGCACAGCACCCGCCTGCGCCGCTTCATCACCTTCTGGCTGCTGGCCACGGCCCTCAGTGCCCTGCTGCTGGCCGGCATAGACCGCTATCTTGGCCTGCATGCCAGCTGGTTGTGCAAGCCGCTGGTGGACATCGGCTTTGCCGCTGGCGGCTTCATTGCCGCGCGGCACTGGATCTACCGCGACCATCGCCCGGGCTGAAGCGTCTATCAGCCCGGTCCGGCCTGCGGGCCGAAGCGCCAGGCCATGAGCGCCAGCACGGCACAGCCGGCGATCATGATTGCCCAGGCCAGTTGCAGACCGCCATCGCCACCGCGCAGCAGGCCGGCAATCAACGGCATCACGCTGGACAGCATGTAGCCGCCGCCCTGGACAAAACCAAGCAGGGCGCCGGCATGTCGTGGCGAGCGGGCGTGGTCCAGGGTGATGATCAACGACAGTGGAAACAGCGCACCGATGCCCAGCGAAAGCAACACGGTGATCGGCACCACCCCGCTCAGCGGCATCAGCAGCAGGCCCAGCAGGGCCAGCGCGACCAGGGCCAGCACCAGCAACAGCAGCGGCCGGCGATCCGGAAAGCGGCCAATGAACAAGGACACCAGCAGGCCGGCACACACCTCGCCAACGCTGATGGCCGCCAGCAACAGGCCACTTTCAGTCGAGCTCCAGCCCAACTGCATGTAATAAGGCGCCAGCCACGCCAGCACCAGGGTGTAGGCACCGGTACCGATGCCGAAGAACAGCATCAGCAGCCAGGCCCGCGGGCTGAGCCATACCGGTGGCGATGCCACGTCAGGCAGGCGCGCCGTCACGCTGGCATGGCGCGGCTGACATTGCCACCACCACAGCAAGGCGGCAGCGGCGGCCGGCAACGTCCACAGCGCCTGCGCCAGCGACCAGCCCAGCTGCTCGGCCAGGCTCGGGGTGAGGGCTGCGGCGAACGCCGCACCGCCCATGATGCCGGTCGAATACAGGCCCATCAGCATGCCGGCACGGTCGCCGAACTGGTCCTTGATCACCGCCGGCATCAGCGCCTGCACCAGGGCAATACCCAGACCGCTGAGCACCGCCGTGCCAATAAGGCTGGGCGCCGTGGGCCACAGCCAGCGGCCCGCACAGGCCGCGGCAATCACCAGTGCGCCCAGGGTGATGCCCCAGCGCCCGCCCAGCCAGCGCTGCAGCGGTGCCGCCAGCAGGGCACACAGGCCCATCACGAAGATCGGCAGGGTGGTCATCAGCCCGGCCTGGCGATCGCTCAAGCCGGTGCTGGCCTGGATGGTATCGAGCAAGGGCCCGGTCGCGGCCAGGATCGGGCGCAGGTTCAGGGCGACCACGACAATGGCCAGCAGCGCCAGCCACGGCAGCGGCTGGGCAGGATTACGCGCAACAGACATTCAACAATCCCTTGAAAACGGTGGCCAGCAGGCTTGGCAACACCCGCAGCGCAGGCCGCAAGCCCGGCGGCAAGCAAAGCGCCTCAGTGTGGCTGATCACAGCTGTACTGCGCTGTGCTGCCAGACCGGGAGCCGTCCGGCCAGGCACTGCCGGCACCACTGCGCCAGCTGCAGCGATGCCGTTGCGGCACGGTGCTCAGCGCAGCAGCACCCTTGCCCGACAGCCATAAAAAACGCCGGCTTGCGCCGGCGTTGTTGCCCTCAACCGTGAACCACAATCAGTGCTTGAGGTTGCGGCGCAGGCGCTCCAACGCCTGCAGCTGGGCAGTGACTTCGGCCAGCTTCTGCTGTGCTTCGGCCAGCTCCATGGCTTCGCCACGGCCAGCCAGCACGCGCTCGGCTTCTTCCTTGGCGCTGCGCACGGCAGCTTCATCAATGTCGTCAGCGCGGATGGCGGTGTCAGCCAGCACGGTCACGACCTGCGGCTGCACTTCCAGAATGCCACCGGAGATGGCGAAATCCAGCTGCTCACCGGCTGCGGTGGTGACCACCACCTTGCCCGGCTTCAAACGGGTGATCAACGGTGCGTGCTTGGGCGCGATGCCCAGCTCACCCAGCTCACCGGTGGCCACGACCAAGGTCGCCTGACCGCTGTAGATTTCCTGTTCGGCACTGACGATGTCGCAACGGATCGTGCTCATGAAACTCTCTTCGCCTGATTGGATGGGCCTGCGCCCACCGCAGGATCCCGTGGGGGTGGGCTTGCGCCCACCCTACGGAGTTCTTAGGCCTTTTCAGCCATCTTCTTGGCCTTTTCGACCGCTTCTTCAATGCCACCGACCATGTAGAAGGCCTGTTCCGGCAGGTGGTCGTACTCACCGGCCAGGATGCCCTTGAAGCCACGGATGGTGTCCTTGAGCGGTACGTACTTGCCCGGCGAACCGGTGAACACTTCGGCCACGTGGAACGGCTGGGAGAAGAAGCGCTCGATCTTGCGGGCGCGCGACACGGCCTGCTTGTCTTCTTCGGACAGTTCATCCATGCCCAGGATGGCGATGATGTCCTTCAGTTCCTTGTACTTCTGCAGGGTGGCCTGCACGCCGCGGGCGGTCTCGTAGTGCTCGTTGCCAATCACCAGCGGGTCCAGCTGGCGCGAGGTCGAGTCGAGCGGATCGACGGCCGGGTAGATACCCAGCGAGGCGATGTTGCGCGACAGCACGACGGTGGCGTCCAGGTGGGCGAAGGTGGTCGCCGGGGACGGGTCGGTCAAGTCATCGGCCGGCACGTAAACGGCCTGGATCGAGGTGATCGAACCGGTCTTGGTCGAGGTGATGCGCTCCTGCAGGACGCCCATTTCCTCGGCCAGGGTCGGCTGGTAACCCACGGCCGACGGCATACGGCCCAGCAGCGCGGACACTTCGGTACCGGCCAGGGTGTAGCGGTAGATGTTGTCCACGAACAGCAGGACGTCCTTGCCCTTGCCGTTGGCGTCCTTCTCGTCACGGAAGTACTCGGCCATGGTCAGGCCGGTCAGGGCCACGCGCAGACGGTTGCCCGGCGGCTCGTTCATCTGGCCGTAGACCATCGCCACCTTGTCCAGGACGTTGGAGTCCTTCATTTCGTGGTAGAAGTCGTTGCCCTCACGGGTACGCTCACCCACGCCGGCGAACACGGACAGACCCGAGTGTGCCTTGGCGATGTTGTTGATCAGCTCCATCATGTTGACGGTCTTGCCGACGCCGGCGCCGCCGAACAGGCCGACCTTGCCGCCCTTGGCGAACGGGCACATCAGGTCGATCACCTTGATGCCGGTTTCCAGCAGTTCATTGGCCGAGGACTGGTCTTCATACGACGGGGCAGCGCGGTGGATTTCCCACGAATCAGCCTGGTCAACCGGGCCGGCTTCGTCGATCGGGTTGCCCAGCACGTCCATGATGCGACCCAGGGTGCCCGGGCCGACCGGCACCGAGATGGCGCGATTGGTGTTCACGGCAACCAGACCGCGCTTCAGGCCGTCGGTGGAGCCCAGCGCAATGGCGCGGACGATACCGTCGCCCAGCTGCTGCTGGACTTCCAGGGTGATGGCGGTGTTTTCCACCTTCAGTGCGTCGTACACCTTCGGTACGTCGCTGCGCGGGAATTCGACGTCGACAACGGCGCCGATGATCTGAACGATCTTGCCCTGACTCATTGCTGCATCCTCTAAATGTGTGCGTGTGACTGCGCGCGGCGGCTCAAACCGCAGCCGCGCCGCCGACGATTTCGGAAATTTCCTGGGTGATCGCTGCCTGGCGGGCCTTGTTGTAGACCAGCTGCAGGTTACCGATCAGCTTGTTGGCGTTGTCGCTCGCTGCCTTCATCGCCACCATGCGTGCTGCATGCTCGGAGGCCACGTTTTCCAGCACCGCCTGGTACACCAGCGACTCGATGTAACGCGTGATCACGTGCTCCAGCACGGTCGCGGCATCGGGTTCGTACAGGTAGTCCCAGTCGTGCTCGGCAACCTTGGTTTCGGCAGCTGCCAGCGGCAGCAGCTGATCAAAGGTGGCCTTCTGGACCATGGTGTTGACGAAGTTGTTGTAGACCAGGTACACGCGATCGACCTTGCCTTCGGTGAAGGCGTCGAGCATGACCTTGATCACGCCGATCAGCGTTTCCAGCTTCGGCGTGTCGCCGATGTTGGCCACGCTGGCTGCCATGTTGACGTTGACCCGGCGGAAGAAGACGCTTGCCTTCGAGCCGATGGTCACCACGTCAATCTCGGCACCCTTGTCCTGCCATTCCTTCATTTCCGCAACGGTCTTGCGGAACAGGTTGTTGTTCAGGCCGCCGGCCAGACCGCGATCGGAAGAGATCACGATGTAACCCACGCGCTTGACCTGTTCACGCTCGATCAGGAACGGATGCTGGTAATCGGTGCTGGCCTGGGCCAGGTGACCGACCACCTGCTTCATCGCCTGCGCGTACGGACGCGAGGTCTTCATCCGATCCTGCGCCTTGCGGATCTTGGAGGCCGAGACCATTTCGAGTGCGCGCGTCACCTTGCGGGTGTTCTGCACACTCTTGATCTTGGTTTTGATTTCGCGTCCGCCTGCCATTTGTCGCTCGCTTTGCTAACTGGGTGTGGGGCTGGCCAGCACTGGCCAGCCCTTCCGGGAAGTGCTGGTGCGATTACCAGCTGCCGGTGGTCTTGAACTCGGCAATGCCCTTCTTGAAGGCTGCCTCGATCTCGTCGTTCCAGCCACCGGTGGCGTTGACCTTGCTGACCAGCTCGCCCTGGGTGTTGGCGAAGTGGGCATGCAGGCCGGCTTCGAAGGCCAGCAGCTTGCTCACCGGCACGTCGTCCAGGAAGCCTTCGTTGACGGCGTAGATGGACAGTGCCTGGTCGGCAATGGACATCGGTGCGTACTGCTTCTGCTTCATCAGCTCGGTGACGCGCTGGCCGCGTTCCAGCTGCTTGCGGGTGGCTTCGTCCAGGTCCGAGGCGAACTGCGCAAACGCAGCCAGCTCACGGTACTGGGCCAGCGAGATACGGATGCCGCCAGACAGCTTCTTGATGATCTTGGTCTGGGCAGCACCACCGACGCGCGACACCGAGATACCGGCGTTGACGGCCGGGCGGATGCCGGCGTTGAACAGGTCGGTTTCCAGGAAGATCTGGCCGTCGGTGATCGAGATCACGTTGGTCGGAACGAAGGCGGACACGTCGCCGGCCTGGGTTTCGATGATCGGCAGCGCGGTCAGCGAACCGGTCTTGCCCTTCACTTCACCATTGGTGAACTTCTCCACGTACTCTTCCGAGACGCGGGCTGCACGTTCCAGCAGACGGGAGTGCAGGTAGAACACGTCACCCGGGTAGGCTTCGCGGCCCGGCGGACGCTTGAGCAGCAGCGAGATCTGGCGGTAGGCAACGGCCTGCTTGGACAGATCGTCGTACACGATCAGGGCGTCCTGGCCGCGGTCCATGAAATACTCACCCATGGTGCAGCC
>JBJEWP010000118.1:0-6978 GCA_051885115.1 Stenotrophomonas sp.
CTGCATTTGATTCAATCGATGCGACAGGCTTCAAGCATTGCCAGACTGCATTTCCGTAATCGGTCTTGTTGGATCATTCCTGCTGATCCGGACCAGGGTAAAAACCGCACCGAAAACTCGGGTCAGAGACTTAGGTTTCCCCACGTTTTCACGGGCGTAGAGACATCTGCTCCAAGACGGCCTGTGGCGGTGATCTGAGATGTTCAAGGCAGCGCGATGCTGGCCCCAGTGGCCAGCCTCTGGCCAATGCTTCGCGGCCGATACGCAGGGTGGAATACAGCTTTCGGGTGCTTTTGACCGGCCACAACCAGTGGGCGATATCCGCTGCTTCGCAGGCCATGCCGGCAAGCCAGCTGACGAAGCTGGCCAGGGTGCTGACCAGCAGCAGGATCTGCAGCCGACCACCTTGGCGGGTCAGGCTGTCTTCCAACGCTTGGCCATAGCGGTGTGATTTCAGGTCACGAAACGCCAGTTCGATCTGCATCCGGCGGGCATAGAGTTTCACCAATTGCCGGGGGCTGGCATTGCTCAGTTCCGGCGAGGCCACGATCAACCACGGCTCACGCTCGCGGGCAGCTGCTTTCAAGCTCTCCGACGATCGTGAAGCCTTGATAGGTGTACGTCGATTGACTTTTCTCCTGCCTTTTCGTGCTTTGGCATAAACCACCAACCGGCAGGCAAGTGGGGCACTGCGGTTGATCAGCATCGATGGCAACTCGTGCGGCGTTGCCGTGGCCATCGCATGCAGGTGCCTGCTGTCGGCCCATTGCTGTGGGTGATCGGGAACAGGCTGAGGCTTGATGCAAGTAGTGCCACGCAATCGCCCAAGCCAATGCCAGCCCAGCGCTGAAACTGCACGGAACCAAGGACTGCGGAAGCCGGCATCGGTGACCAGGACCGGCGTTGAATGTGCCGGCACAAGCCTGCTCAGCTGCTGCAGAAAGCGTTTCTCAGCGCCCGGTGAACCTTGCTCACGGCCGGGAAAGACCATGTCCAGCAGGGTCAAAGTGCGGCCACCGACGGGTATGGCCGCACGCAGCAGGCACCAGCTCTTGTCGGGCTTCAAATCCGACCAGTCGATCAGGATGACCGGTTGTGGCCCACGCAGCAGCCAGCGGGCCATGTCCTGCTCGATGCCATGGCGTTCGCCATGCAGGTGCCGATTGCCGAGCAGGCGATAAAAGGCCTTGAGTGGGGCACGCACACGCAGGGCGCCGGGCCAGGATCGCGCAATGTCACTCAAGGTCAATCGGCGGCCTTGGATCAATGCTTCAACCGCTTGCAACAGGGCCCGCCGGCGCAGAGCGTGCATGCCAGGCAGTGAGTTGCCCAGACACTTCCAAGCTCAAGGCTTACCTGCACGGAATCCTGTCCCGCTGCCGGCACCGGCTCAACACCAGCATCGTGGAAGGCATCAACAACACCATCAAGGTCATCAAACGCCGCGCCTACGGCTACCGAGATCAGGAATATTTCTTCCTGAAAATCCGCGCTGCCTTCCCCGGTATCCTGCGATGAACCTTATATTTCGGTGCCACGTAAGTATTTATTTATATTAATTTTTATCGATTTATTTCGATCACATTGACCTCGATCTTTCTTGTCTCAGGAGTGAGCATGTGTCCCGTCTTTTTTGTTGATCCTAATTGGTTTGAGCATGAGAGGATGATTTTTGGGTTGTCCCATCTGGACGTTTCGACTTTTCTACAATCTATTGTTGCTGGTGTCGCTTCTGCGTTCGATAGCTCGCGAGATCTTTCTTCGTCGCAGTTTGGAGAGACCTCCTTCGGAGGGCAGGTAGGGGAGTTGACAGGCTGCCGCAACCAGGTGCCATTCAACGTCGGGATGCCAGACCATTGGGTAGGAGGGGTGGTCGATCCGTGATCGTCGTCAACATAGGCAATGGCATCTTCAAGGTGCCAATGGCAGCCGCCCGGTATTTCAGGATCAAGGTCCAGTACAGCGCGGTAGCGGGTGCCGTCACGTTGCACAGGCATTTCGATGCGATGGACGGCCGGGTATGGGGTGTTGGGGCCGTCATGGTTCAGGCAGGCTGGCAATCGAGGGTCGACAGGCCGATAGGTGGCGACCCAACGCAGGCGGAAATGCGCCGGCACTGTGCCGTAGGCAATCACCTTGCCCGGGCCGGGTTGGAACAGATCACTGGCCTGCTGGGTTGTTTGCGCTGGTGCGGTATGGCTGCAGGCCACCAGGGCCATTAGCGCAAAGACAGTGGATACGTGATTTCGTGTTTTCATGCGTCTCCCGCAGCGACTTTTGGCCCTGTCTTGGTATACCAAGATGCTCTCTGGGTGTCGCCTTCAATGAGTGGATTCTGTGATCCGATCCGGGTCTGTATGTACCGGACCGGCAATCCCCGAGGTGTGGGCCAGGGTGGGCAGCGCTTTTCTCCAGCCGGTGGCCAAGGGATTTATCTGCGGGTTCCTGTGTTGCATTCACCGCGGCTGCGCAACGGTGTAATCACTCGCTGGTTTCTGCTCAGGCCGCGCCAGGCGGAAAGTTGCAGTCCATTGATCCCTCACCGTCGCCACGGGCCCGGGTCGATCACGTGCCGCGTGGTTTGGTCCGGTGGGTGGCAGTGGCGCTCCACGGATCATCCGGCCGCGCCAGGTGCAAAGTTGCAGTCCATTGATCCCTCACCGTCGCCACGGGCCCGGGTCGATCACGTGCCGCGTGGTTTGGCCCGGTGGGTGGCTGTGGCGCTCCACGGATCATCGGGCCACGGATGCCTGGGATACCGCCCCTTCATTTCCTTTTTCACCTCGGCATAGGTGTTTTCCCAGAAGTTGCGCAGGTCGGCGGTGACCTGCAGCGGTTTGCCGCCGGGCGAAAGCAGGTGCAGCAGCAAGGCGATGCGGCCGTCGGCAATGCGCGGGGTGTCGGCCAGGCCAAACAGTTCCTGCAGCTTTACCGCCAGCACCGGCGGGCGCGGGCTCACGCCGTCATCGTCGATGGCGTAGCTGATGGCGCGTTCCAGCCCGGAAGGCACGGCGATGCGGGTGGGGGCGTGGCGATCGATCAGCTGGCGCGCATTCCAGTCGATGCCGGATTTGAGCGCCTCACCCAGTTCGGCTTCGCTCAGCGCGTCGATGCGGGTCTTGCCGGCAAAGGCCGGGCGCAGCCAGTCATCCAGCGTGGCCAGCAGGGTGGCATCGCTGACATCGGGCAGGCCCAGCTCGGGCATCCAGGCGCGCAGGCCCTGCACCCGGGCCTGCCACTGGCGCAGGGCATCGGTCCACGGCAGCGCGGCAATGCCAAGGTCGGCAATGGCGGCGGTAAGGGCTTGCGCGGCCATTGCCGGGTCCACCTTGCCGGCCGGCCGGCTGTCGATGACGATGCGCGCAAAGCGTGATTCCCGGCGGGCTTCCAGCGCGCGCTTGTCGGCGTTCCAGCGCACCACGTCCTCGGTCACGAACTGGTTGGCCAGATGCTGGCGCAGGAAGGCTTCATCGACCGGGGCGGCGCGCAGGATCAGGCCATCACGGGACTCGGCCCGCAGCTCGCTGATCACCAGCCAGGGCTCGCCGCGCAGGTCGCTGGCATCGAGCAGGCGGGCGCTGCGGCCATTGGCCAGCTGGTAGCGCTGCACATCGGCCGGGTGCACGCTGGCGATGCGGTCGGGGAAGGCGAAGCTGAGCAGGTCGCCCAGCTCGTGGGCCTGGATATCGGCCGGCGGGGTGGCCTCGCAGCGCAGGCGGCGGCGCCATTGTTTTGCTGCCGCATCGATACTGGCCAGGGCGCCACGGCTGCTGTTGCCCGGCACGTGGCCGGCGCGCATCGCGGCCAGTGCCCGCCAGCGGCTGGCCAGGCCGTCACCGCCATTGCGCAGTGGGTCACGGGCTTCGATCAGGGCGGCCAGGTCGGCCGCCAGAGCCTGCTGCCGTGGGCCCTGGGCGGCACTGAGCATGGCGGCCAGACGTGGGTGGGTACCCATGGCCAGCAGGCGGCGGCCGAAGGCGGTCAGGCCGGTGTTGCCGTGCAGGGCGCCCAGGCGCTGCAGCAGGTCGCGCGCGGCGGCCAGGGTGCCGGCGGGCGGGGCATCGACAAAGCGCAGGTCATCGCTGCCCCAGGCGGCCAGTTCCAACGCCAGCCCGGCCAGTTCGGTCTGGCTGATTTCGGCCCGGCGCTGGCTTTCCAGCCGCTGGCTCTGCGGCCACAGGCGCCAGGCCCAGCCATCGCTGACACGCCCGGCGCGGCCGGCACGCTGGTCGGCCGAGGCCTGGGCAATGGTGACCACGTCCAGCCGCGAAAAGCCGCTGTTGGGATCAAAGCGCGGCTCGCGCGCCAGTCCGGAATCAATCACCACCCGCACGCCGGGCAGGGTCACCGAGGATTCGGCCACGTTGGTGGCCAGCACTACCCGGCGCTGGCCGTCGGGGCCGGGGTTGAGCACGCGTTGCTGCGCCTCCACCGGCAGCTCGCCATGTAGGGCCTGCACCTCCACATTGGCCGGCAGCTGGCCATCCAGCGCGGCCGTGGCCTTGGCGATCTCGCGCTGGCCGGGCAAAAACACCAGCACGTCGCCGGGGTGCTGTTCGATGGCAGCCACCACCGCACGCCGGACCTGGGCTTCCAGCGCCTCGTCACGCCGGGCGGGGAAGTGGGACACCTCCACCGGATGGCTGCGGCCCTCGCTGGTCAGGCGCGGCGCATCCAGGAAACGGGCCAGGCGTTCGCCATCCAGGGTGGCCGACATCACCACGATGCGCAGGTCCTCGCGCAGGCCGGCCTGCACGTCCAGGGCCAGGGCCAGGCCCAGGTCGGCGGCCAGATGGCGTTCGTGGAATTCGTCGAACACGATCGCGCCCACGCCTTCCAGCAGCGGGTCGTCCTGGATCAGGCGGGTCAGGATGCCCTCGGTGACCACCTCGATGCGGGTGGCAGCGCTGACCCTGCTTTCGAAACGGATGCGGTAGCCCACCGTGTCGCCGACGTTTTCTCCCAACTGGCGGGCCATGAACTGGGCCGCGCTGCGGGCGGCCACCCGGCGCGGTTCCAGCATCAGGATCTTTTGCCCGGCCAGCCACGGCGCAGCAAGCAGGGCCAGCGGTACCTGGGTGGTCTTGCCGGCGCCGGGCGGGGCTTCCAGTACAAGGCGCGGGTGGGTGGCCAGGCTGTCGGCAATGGCCGGCAGCAGCGGGGAGATCGGGAAAGCAGGGGCTGTCATCGCACAAGGATAAAGGCTGGGTTGGCCGCGTACCGCCTACACTGTGCGGCTTACCTGTTCACGCAAGACCTGCCGGCATGCAACTGATCGACATTGGCGCCAACCTCACCCACGAATCCTTCGAGCGCGACCGCGATGCGGTGCTTGAACGTGCACGTGCCGCCGGCGTGGTGCAGATGGTCATCACCGGTGCCAGCCGCGCCGAAAGCCCGCGCGCACTGGAACTGGCGCAGCAGCATCCGGGCTTTCTGTATGCCACCGCCGGTGTGCACCCGCACCATGCCATCGAATACACCGCCGAGTGCGATGCCGAGATCCGCGCCCTGCATGCACATGCCGAAGTGGTGGCGGTCGGCGAGTGCGGGCTGGACTTCAACCGCGATTTTTCCCCGCGCCCGGCCCAGCGCCGCGCCTTTGAAATGCAGCTGCAGATTGCCGCCGACCTGCAGGCCGCCGGCCGCAGCAAGCCGCTGTTCCTGCACCAGCGCGATGCACACGATGACTTCCTGGCCGTGATGAAGAACTTCGACGGCCAGCATGGCCCGGCGGTGGTGCATTGCTTCACTGCCGACAAGCGCGAGCTGTTCGATTACCTGGACCGCGACTGGTACATCGGCATCACCGGCTGGCTGTGCGACGAGCGCCGTGGTGCCCACCTGCGCGAGCTGGTCAAGCACATCCCGCACGAGCGGCTGATGATCGAGACCGATTGCCCCTACCTGCTGCCGCGCACCCTCAAGCCGATGCCCAAGGACCGCCGCAACGAGCCGGCCTTCCTGGCCCATATCGTGGAGGAAGTGGCACGCGACCGTGGCGAGGACGTGGCCCTGACCGCGGCCCGGGCCACTGCTGCCACCCGCGCTTTCTTCGGGCTGCCGGTCACGGCCTGAGGGCGCAACAGGCCGCGGGCTGGACACCGCGTTCAGGCCCGGAATCGGCACAATGGGCGCCTTGCCGCCCAGTGAGGGGCGGCCTTGCCAGGACGTACCGCATGCTGCCCCGATTCCACCACGTCGCCCTGTCCCTGCTTGCCGCGCTGAGCCTTGCTGCCTGTGGCAAGGACGAGGCCGCACCGCCGCCCACCAGCCTGGCCGTGAGCCTGGCGCCGGTCACCGAGAGTGTGATCCAGCGCAGCGTGGTGGTTTCCGGCCCGGTCACCGCCTGGGAGGAGATGCAGCTGGGGGTGGAGCTGAGCGGGGTGCGGATCACCGCCCTGCATGTGGATGTGGGGCAGACGGTGAAGCAGGGCGAGGTCCTGCTGGAACTGGATGCGCGCAGTGCCACGGCCGACCTGGCCCAGGCCGATGCGTCCCTGGCCGAGGCCCAGGCCGCGCTGGAACTGGCCCGCGCCAATGTGCGCCGGGCCGAGCCGCTGGCGGCCCGGCAGTTGATCAGTGCGGCCCAGCTGGATGAACTGCGGGCCCAGCGCAGCAGTGCCCAGGCCAGGGTCGGCACCGCCCAGGCCGCGCGCGACAACGCCGCCCTGCGCCGCGACTTTGCCCGGCTGCGGGCCCCGGCCGACGGCATCATTTCCAAGCGTCTGGTCCAGCCGGGGCAGATTGTCGGCGCCGGCAGCGAGCTGCTGCGGCTGATCCGCGATGGCCGCCTGGAATGGCGTGCCGAACTGGCCGAAGGTGAGCTGGCCCAGGTCAGCGTCGGCGATACGGTGGTGCTGCCCAGCCGCGAAGGCCCGGTCAGCGGCCGCGTGCGCGCGGTCAGCCCCGGGGTGGATGCCCAGACCCGCACCGGCACCGTGCATGCCGACCTGCCCGCGCCGGGCAGCCTGCAGC
>JBJEWP010000119.1:0-6849 GCA_051885115.1 Stenotrophomonas sp.
CTCAGCCGCCGGCCTTCCAGTAGTAGCGCACCACGTGGAAGAACACCGGGGCGGCAAAGCACACCGAATCCAGGCGGTCGAGCATGCCGCCGTGGCCCTCGATCATGTGGCCCCAGTCCTTGATCCCGCGGTCGCGCTTGATCGCCGACATCACCAGCCCGCCCCAGAAGCCCATCAGGTTGATCAGCAGTGACAGCCCGAAGGCCTGCAGCGGGGTGAACGGGGTGATCCACCACAGCGCCATGCCCAGCAGGCTGGCACTGAGCACGCCGCCGACAAAGCCCTCCACGGTCTTGGACGGTGACAGCTTCGGTGCGATCAGGCGCTTGCCCAGCAGCTTGCCCCAGATGTACTGCAGCACGTCCGAGGACTGCACCACGATCACCAGGAAGGCGAACAGCAGCACGTTGCGGTGGCTGTCGTATCCGGGCACCTGCAGGTTGAGCAGCAGCGGCACGTGGGAAATGCAGAACACGCAGATCATCAGCCCCCACTGCACCTTGGCCGTGCGCTCCAGGTAATGGGTGGTGTCGCCACCGATGGTGGCCAGGATCGGCAGGAACAGGAACGCATAGACCGGGATCAGCAGGGTGTACAGGCCGTACCAGTCGATCCAGACCAGGTAGTACTGCCACGGCAGCACGATGTAGAAGGCGGCCAGCAGGGCGTAGTAATCGCCGGAGCGGGTCGGCGCCAGGGTAATGAACTCGCGCAGGGCAAACAGCGAGATCAAGGCAAACAGCACGATCACCCCGGCGCGGTCGAACAACAGGGCCAGGCCGATGACGATGGCCATCACCCACCAGGCACGGATGCGCGAGACCAGGTTGGCCACCACCGCACTGGGCTGGCCACGCCGGCGCTGGCGCCAGCTCAGGGTTTCCGCGATCACGGTGGCCAGCACCAGCACCGCGCCGATGCCGGCAAACAGCAGGCCGGTCTGCTGGCCGACACTGCGCGTGGCCAGCTCGCCGGAAAACAGCATCAACCCGCTCATGCGCGACCTCCGGCCGGTGCCAGCTGCAACAGTGCCTGGGCGGTGCGCTGCAGGAAGGCGGCCTTGTCCTCGCCGGCCTGCAGGCGCAGCGGCGCACCAAAGCTGGCCGTGCACAGCAGCGGCAACGGCAACAGCCGGCCCTTGGGCATCACCCGCTTGAGGTTGTCGATCCACACCGGCACGAACTCCAGCTCCGGGCGCTGCCGGGCCAGGTGGTAGATGCCGCTCTTGAACGGCAGCAACGGCTCCTCGCCGGTATTGCGCGTGCCTTCCGGGAACAGGATCAGCGACGCCCCGCCATCGACCGCATCGCACAATACCTGCAGCGGGTCGTGCTGGCGCCCGGCCGCCTCGCGCTGCACCAGCACGCCATTGAACACCGCATCGATCAGGTAACGGCGCAGGCCATCACGCTGCCAGTAGTCGGCCGCGGCCACCGGGCGTACCTGGCGGCGCAATGCCGGTGGCATCGAGGACCAGATCAGCACGAAGTCGCCATGGCTGGCGTGGTTGCCGTAGTAGATGCGGCGCTCGCACGAGGGCGCGCAGCCCAGCCACAGCGCGCGCGCGCCGGTGAGTACATGGATGGCGCCACTGCAGGCGCGGGCAATCAGGTCGGCAAACATCGGCATCTCCCCTTCACGGCTGCGGCCAGAGCACGGCCAGCAGCAACAACAGCGTCTGCACGCCGGTCATCAGGTATTGCCCGCGCAGCAGGCCACGCATGCCCGCCCAGCGCAGGTTCCAGCCACGCAGCGCGCCCTGGGCACGGCGGCGCAGGCCGGTAGCGGCCAGCAGCTGGTCCACCCGCTGTGCCGCCGCCTCACCGTGCAGGCCTTCGTCCAGCAGCAGCCGCAGCAGGTCCGCATCCAGCTGCACCCGCCAGGCATAAACCCCCTGCACCAGGCCGGCCAGCACGCTGGCCAGCAACAGGGCCATCGGCAACAGGCCGGCGTTCGGCAACAGGCCCAGCAGCACCAAGGCGGCCAGCAGCAGGGCCAGTGACAGCCACGCCGGGCCACGCCCCTGGCGCAGCAGCAAGTGCATGGCGGCTAGATCGGGCAGCGTGCTCATGGCCGTACTCCGGCGGCAGCGGCAATGGCGGCGCGATGGCCCGGCCCCAGCACCACCTGCGGCCGCGCCGCACGCAGCCGGGCCAATGCCGCGTCCAGCGTGGTTGCCTGGCCACTGCGCAGCAGCCACACCGCCACACTGGCCGCACTGCGTGAATAACCCAGGGCGCAGCACACCAGCACCGGGCCATTGCCGCGCAGGCGCTCGATCGCCCCGGCCGCCTCGACCAGCTGCGCCGGTGAAGGCACCACCAGGTCCAGCATCGGCACACTGGCATAGGCCGGTGCCGCCACCGTGCAGGACAGCTCGGCGCAGACATCCACCACCGCCAGCAACGGCGCCGGCAAGCGGCGGGCCGGCATCCTGCCCAGCCAGACATCCGTGGTCACCGCCACCGGCTGCGGCGCGCGCTGCGTCCACAGCCGCGAATTGAGCCAGGCCGCGGCCAGATACGGGGCCAGCAGCCAGCGCGCGGCCATGCTCAATCGGCCATCGGCCCGTTTCTGGAACACGGCCGTGCCCAGCCCGGCATAGGCCAGGGCCACCAGCAGCGCGGACACCACCGGCCACAACAGCCACAGCGCCGCACCACCAAAGACAACGGCCGGCAACAGCAGCACCGCCGCACCCAGCAGGTAATACGCGGCCAGGCGCCAGCGCCGGCCATCGCCATGCCATTGCCAGGCCCGCAGTGGCGGTGTGCCCTGCTCCGGCCACAGCCACACACACAGCCAACCCACCAGCGCCCCGGTCGGGATATCGATGAAATGGTGCTGGTAGGTGGTCAGCACCGACACCCCGATCAGCAGCGCCCAGCCATGCAGCAGCCAGCGCCAGCCACCGTGCAGGTACTGGGCAAACTTCACCCACAGCACCACCAGCAGCACGATGTGCAGCGACGGCGCCTGGTTGAACGGTTTGTCAAAACCCAGCAGCACATCAAACAACCAACCGAACACGCCCTCGGTCTGCGGCCGGGTGAAGCTGTAATGCAGTGGCCACAACAAAAAGCAGGACACGGCGATCAGCTGCGCGCTGAGCAGGCGCAGCGCATGCCGGTCCAGCTCCCGCCGCTGCCGGCACAGCAGCAGCGATACCGCGTAGAACACGTCGATCGACCAGTACGGCACGATCGTCCACGGTACAAAGGGCATGCCGGCCTCCCAGCCGAACACCACCACCGGCACCTGCGCCCGGGTACTGGCATACCAGTTGGCAAAGCCATAGCTGGCAAAGAAGAACGGGCCGAGCAGGGCCAGCCACAGCAGCGCCCGCCGCCACGGCCGTGCAGTGGGTGCAGGCGACACCGCCGCTGCCCCCAGGCTCACGCGCACCGGCGTGCCAGGCACACGCTGAAGATGCCGAAGCCATCGATGCGCTGGGTCACCTTCTCAAAGCCGGCCAGGCGCACCAGTTCGTCCATTTCCTGCTGGGTGCGACGGCGCATCACCCAGGCCGCGCCGTCGCGGTGGCTGGTCAGGGCCCGGGCAATGAACTCCAGCTGCGGGTGCCAGGGCTGGCCGGTGTAGGCCAGGTAGCCGCCGGGCGGCACCACGGCAGCAATGCCCTGGAGCGAACGCAGCACGGCGTCGTTGTCGGCAAACAATTCGTACAGACCGGACACCACCGCCAGCGTCGGCGCCGGGTCCAGCGTGGCCAGCTGGGCCGGATCAAACGCATCGCCCTGTTCGAAGCGGGCGATGTCAGCGGCGCCGAGTGCAGCGATCAGCGCCTGGCCCTGGCTGACATTGAGCGGGCTGAAATCACGCAGCACGATCTGCTCGGCACGCTGCTCGCCACTGCCCAGGGCCTCCAGCACGTAGCGTCCATGGCCGGCGGCCACGTCCAGCACCCGCACCGGCATCCCCTGCGCGCGCAGCCGGCCGGCCGCCTCGCGCAGCAGCTGCTGCAGGTGCTGGCCACGGATGCGGATGCCCCGCCAGCCGATCGCATCCAGGTAGTTGCGGTCGATCAGGCGGCCCAGCGGGCCCTTGCCGCGGGCCTGGTTGCGGTAGATGTAGTCCAGCGTGCTGCCCGAATCGAAACCGGTGTCCAGGCCCAGGGCGATGCCCTCGGACAGCTTGCCGCCCAACCGCAGGCCGGCACGCACCCCGCGCCAGCGCAGGTCGGCCAGGCTGTTGCGCTGTGGCGGCCAGGCCAGGATCTCGGCCTCGTTGAAGGTAGGCCCGTGACGGTGGGCATCACGCTGCGAGCGCTGCCACAGCGGCTGGGCAAAACGGGCCAGCACGAACTGGCGTACACGGGCCACGGCCGGCGCGCGATCACGTTCACCCAGGGTGTCGTGGAAGAAACCGGGCAGGTGCACGCGCTCCTTCACCGGGCTGGACAGGCGTTCGTAGAAGCGATCCTGCGGGCCACGGTGGACCACGAAATCAGCACCGGACACCAGCAGCTGCAGCGGCACGCTGATGGCCTGGGCATCAGCCACCACCCGCTCGGCCGCGGCGTACAGGCCCAGCAGCACGCGCACCGAAATCGGCCGGGTGATCAGCGGATCACGGCGGTAGCTTTCCACCCGCTGCGCATCGTGGGTCAGCCACTGCGGTTTGACGTAGCTGTTGACGAAGAAGTTGCCGCGCAGCTTGTGCATCAGGGCCAGGCCGGGGCGGGCGAAGGGCACGTACAGCTTGACCTTGAATGCCGGCGAGGCCAGCACCAGAGCGCGCAGGCGCGGCGCGTAGTCGTGCACCCAGGTGGCGGCCACCACCGCGCCCACGCTCTGCGCGATGACCACGATGTCCTCCACCGCAATGCCGTGCTCGCTGCCGATATGGGCGATGAAGCTGTCCAGGTCACGCACCAGGGCATCAAAGCCCGGGGCATCGCCGCGCTCACCGGGCGAGCGGCCGTTGCCGCGTGCATCCCAGGCGAAGAAGGCGGTATCGGCCAGGTCCAGCTCATCGACCAGGTGGGCCACCCGGCCGGAATGCTCATGGCCACGGTGCAACAACACGATGGCCCTTGGAGGGGTGGTGCCGGTGAGCGCCGGCCAATGCCGGTAGTACAGCGCCTGCTGATCGAAACTGGAAAACTGCCGCTCCTGCTGCTGCCTCATCACGTACTTCCTTCTACCAGTGGGGGTGAGCGGCCGGTCCTGGCCACTACCGGTGTTGTCTTGTTGCAGGTTCAGCCCTTGCCTGCGGCGGCCTCGGCCAGGCCCCGGCGCACCCGGTTGACCAGGGTCCACAGGCACAACCCGGCCATGGCCGCGACCAGGACGTTGAGCACGCTGGCGGCAAGCCAGCCGCCGGCCAGCAACACGCCGGCCAGGCCGATCACAAAGGCGCGGTCACTCTTGCCCATCGGGCCGTCATAGCGGCGGCTGGCGCCGACCATCAGGCCCAGCACGCCGGCGTATTCACTCAGGGCCGCGGCCCAGGCCAGCAACCACAGCCACGCGGCCTGCGCTCCCGGCACGCTGAGCAGGCTCAGGTACAGGGCTGCATCGGCAACCACATCGCACACTTCATTGAGATAGGCACCCAGCGCCGACTGCTGGCCAAACTCGCGCGCCAGCATGCCGTCCACCGCATTCAGGGCCATGCGCAGCAGCATCCACAGCGGCAACGCCAGGTAGAGCAATGGCTGGGCCGGGGCATAGCGCCAGACCAGCGCGGCCACCAGCAGCGACACCAACGCCGCGGCCACGGTCACCGCGTTGGCGCTGACCCCGGCCCGGTACAACGCGCCCACGGCGGGGCGCAACAGGTTCTGGAAACGTCCTTTCAATGCATAGATCGACACAATCTTCGGCCCTGCAATCCTGACAGTGCAGGCCACAGACTACCGCAGCCGCCGCGTCCACCGGCAACACCGGCCACGGCCGGCGTGATCACCATCACCGGCAGCCACAGCTGCCCCGGCCCGGGCAACATGCCTTGGGTCACGCGACGGCCTGCGCGGCGGCAGCCTACAATATGGCCCCCACTCCACCGCTGTGATCCGCACCATGGCTTGTGATCTGCTGCCCGTCCGCCGGGCCCTGCTTTCCGTTTCCGACAAGACCGGCCTGATCGAGCTGGCCAGCGCCCTGGCCGCACGCGGCGTTGAGCTGCTCTCCACCGGCGGCACCGCCAGGGCGATCCGCGAGGCCGGCCTGCCGGTCAAGGACGTGGCCGAGCTCACCGGCTTCCCGGAAATGATGGATGGCCGGGTCAAGACCCTGCACCCGATGGTCCACGGCGGCCTGCTCGGCCGCGCCGGTCTTGATGATGCAGTGATGGCCCAGCACGGCATCGCCCCGATCGACCTGCTGGTGCTCAACCTGTACCCGTTCGAGTCGGTCACCGCCAAGGCGGACTGCACGCTGGCAGATGCGGTGGAGAACATCGACATCGGCGGCCCGGCCATGCTGCGCTCTGCTGCCAAGAACTTTGCCCGCGTCGCCGTGGCCACCAGCCCGGACCAGTACGCCGGCCTGATTGCCGAGCTGGAAGCCAACGACGGCCAGCTCTCCGCTGCCCAGCGTTTTGCCCTGTCGGTGGCCGCGTTCAACCGCGTAGCCCAGTACGACGCGGCGATCAGCAACTACCTGTCGGCAGTGACCGAAACCACCGCCGTGCCGGTGCGTGCCGAATACCCGGCACAAATGAATTCCTCTTTCGTGAAGGTGATGGACCTGCGCTACGGCGAGAACCCGCACCAGAGCGGCGCCTTCTACCGTGACCTGTACCCGGTGCCGGGCACCCTGGCCACGTTTGAACAGCTGCAGGGCAAGGAGCTGAGCTACAACAACCTGGCCGATGCCGACGCCGCGC
>JBJEWP010000120.1:0-20151 GCA_051885115.1 Stenotrophomonas sp.
CTGTGGGAGCGACGCCCGTCGCGATGCTTCAACCACCCTGCCCAGCAGCCCAGTTCGCGCCCGGGGGCGCTCCCACAAAAACCGCTCCCGCTTCCGACCAAGCCTGGCCCATCAGCGCGCGCGGGGAGGGGGCCACAAGAACGCGGTGCCTTGCCGGGATCGCTCAGGATGCGGCTGGGGCAGGCTCTTGGCTGAAACGCAGGGTGGCCAAGGCGCCCCCTTGCTCACCCGGGGCCACCTCCACCTGCCAGCCATACAGGTCGCACAGGCGGCTGACGATGGACAGGCCGATCCCGCCACCTTGCGAACGCCCCGAATGGGTGCCGCGATAACCGCGCTGGAACAGGCGGGCGGCATCCTCGCTGCTCAGGCCCGGCCCGGTATCACGCACGGTGACCTGGCCCGGGCTGATGGTCACCAGCACCTCGCCGGCCGGGGTGTACTTGACCGCATTGCCGATCAGGTTGCCCAGCGCCACTGACAACGCTGCTTCCGGCGCGTCCACCACCAGCCCGGTATCGCCCTGCAGGCGCAGCTGCAGCGGCTTGCCGCCGAGCTGGGCACGGTGGGCTTCCAGCAACTGCTCGGCCACCTTGGCCACATTGGCACAACCCTGCCCGCGCTCGTTGCGCGAGAGCAGCAGCAACGAGCCAATCAGGTCACTGCACTGGGCCTCGGCGCGGGCAATGCGCTGCAAACGCTGGCGAACCTTGTCGTCCAGCCCCTCGCGCGCCAGCAGCAGCTCGGTGGCGCCACGGATCACCGCCAGCGGCGTGCGCAGCTCATGGCTGACGTCAGCATTGAACTCACGGTCGCGCTGTACCACCTCGGTCAAGCGCGCCGAATAATCATCCAAGGCCTGGGCCAGCTGGCCGACCTCGTCATCAGGGAAACGCGGCGCCAACGGCTCGGGCTGGCTGACTCCGCCGCGGTAAGCGCGCAGGCGCCGGGCCAGATCGGACACCGGCTTCATCACCTTGGACGCCGACCACCAGCCCAGCAGCAGCGACAGCAGGCTGAACACCAGCACCGACAGCACCAAGGTGCGTTTGAGCTGGGCTTCCCCGCGCAGGGTCTGGGTCATGTCGTAGGCCAGGAAGAACCATTCCTGGTCAGTCTTGCGCACGGCGAGCTTGTAGGAAAACGCCTCGCCGGTGCTGTCATCACGGCCGTTGATGGTGTGGATGCCATCACTGAGCTCATACCAGTCCGGCTCTTCCTCGCGCAGGGTGTCAAAGCGGTCGGCCTTGACCACCCGCCCGAGCATCTGCTGCACCGGCAGGTCCGGGCTGACATCCGGGTTGTGGTAATAGCGACGCGCGTATTCGTCGATGTTGCGGTTCATCACGTCTTCGACCAACTGGTTTTCAACCCGTGCACGGGCCCAGTTGGTGGCGAAGGCAAACAGTGCGGTCAGGCAGAAGCCGAACAGCACGAAGGACAGGATGATGCGGCTGCGCAGGCGGCGGCGGTAACGACCACGACGACGCAAGGGCGCCGCTGGCACCGAAGGAGACGGCTGGCTCATCAGGCTCAGGCTTCAGGCACCGCCATGCGGTAGCCGATGCCATGCCGGGTCTGGATCATGTGCACGTCGAACGGCTTGTCGATCACCGCACGCAGGCCATGGATGTGCACGCGCAGCGAATCCGAATCGGGCAGTTCCTCGCCCCAGACCCGGGTTTCCAGCTCCTGCCGGGTGACCACCGCCGGCGAAGCTTCCATCAAGGATTGCAGGATCTTCAGCGCGGTCGGGTTGAGCTGCAGCAGCTTGCCACCACGGCGCACTTCCAGGGTGTCCAGGTTGTACTCGACATCGCCCACTTCCAGCACCCGGGTCTGTACCGCCTTGCCCCGGCGCTGCAGTGCCTGCAGGCGCACTTCCACTTCCTGCAGGGCGAATGGCTTGATCAGGTAGTCATCGGCACCGGAATCGAAACCGGCCAGCTTGTTTTCCAGCGAATCACGCGCGGTGAGCATCAGCACCGGGGTCTGCTTGCGCGCCTCGCTGCGCAGCTTGCGGCAGACTTCCAACCCGTCCATGCCCGGCAGGTTGAGGTCCAGCACGATGGCATCGAATTCATTGACCACCGCCAGGTGCAGGCCGGTGATGCCGTCGGCGGCGAAGTCCACGGTATGGCCACGGTCTTCCAGGTAGTCGCCGAGGTTGGCAGCGATGTCGTTGTTGTCTTCGATGACGAGAATGCGCACGTTGCCCTCTACTGGTGTGCGCGCCGGCGGCGCGATGGGGAAATTCAAAGGCAACGAACCTGAATCCGAAGCCAAGGCCTTCACGATACAGGTTGGAAGATTAATTTTGCGCTCAAACACCCCTTCCAGAACCGCCCGCCACCGGCGACCGCAACAACCCGGGCTCAGGCCTCACCGGGCTGTTTGAGGTTGAAGCGGTTGTAATTGCGCAGGGCGTCCTTGGAGTTCTCCCGCATTTCACGGCGCTGCCCAACCGTCATGCAGATCTGCTCACGACGGTTGCTGCCGGTCAGCTGCACCCGTTCGCAGACCATGCGGCTGTCGGCATGGGCACGGGTCATGATGGTATTGACCAGTTCCTGGTCATTGAACACCGCGTTGCGGATATCCGGCGCCAGGCCATCCACGGAAGGGGCATCGCCAATATTGGCCCGGATACGCCCGAGCGCATCGCGAACCGCCGCCCGGTCCTGCTGACCGATTTCACTGTAATGCTCGGTACCCATGGCCGACTCAACCAACGCCAGCTGTTCGGCAATGCTCAGCTTGACGTCAAGCTGCACCGGTGACTTGCCATCGACGGCAGCATTCAGGGTTGCCTGCGCATTGCTTGCCACAGCCAGACCAATTACCAGAACCGCAAGATGGCGCAGATGCATGAGTGGGATCTCCATGGTGGATACAGCGTCAGGACGACAGGGGCAGCCACTGCCTCCTGCGCTGCAAAGAAGACCACAAAAAGCCAGATTCGGCAAAGCAAATCCCGTCAACAGCCAGGCGCTGTCAGTGCACGCCCCGTTGCACCTGCTCGAGGATGGCGCCCGCCACATCCACCCCGCTGACCCGTTCGATACCTTCCAGACCCGGGGTGGAATTGACTTCCAGCACCAGTGGACCACGGGCCGCGCGCAGGATGTCCACCCCGGCCACCCCCAGGCCCAGGGCCTGGGCCGAGCGCACGGCAATCAACGCCTCCTCCTCGGTACAGGCCTGGGCCACGGCCAGGCCACCGCTGTGCAGGTTGGCGCGGAAATCGCCCTCGGCCGCCTGCCGGCCCATGCTGGCCACCACCTTGTCACCCACCACCAGGCAGCGCAGGTCCGCCCCACCGGCCTCACCGATGAACTCCTGCACCAGGAAGTTGGCATACAGCCCACGCAGGGCCTCCACCGTACCGCGGGTGGCACTGGCCTTCTCGGTCAGGATCACGCCCCTGCCCTGCGCCCCTTCGGTGAGTTTGACCACATGCGGTGCCGGGCCGAGCAACGAAAGCAGGTCGGCGGTGTCATCGGGGTTGTCGCCAAACACGGTAACCGGCATGTCGATGCCGTGGGCGGCCAGGATCTGGTGCGCGCGTAGTTTGTCGCGTGCACGCAGGATCGCATCGGATGGGTTGGGGGTGTACGCCCCCATCAACTCGAACTGGCGCAACACCGCGGTGGCATAGCGGGTCACCGAGGCACCGATGCGCGGGATCACCGCATCCACCTTGTGCAGCGGCTTGCCCTTGTAGTGCAGGCGGAAATCGCCGGCAGCAATGCGCAGGTAGCAGCGCAATGGGTCAAGCACACGCACGGTGTGCCCGCGCACGCGCGCGGCCTCGACCAAACGGCGGGTGGAGTACAGGCGCGGGTTGCGCGAAAGGATGACCAGTCTCATGGTGCCTGCACGGTAGCCGGCAACGATGACCGGCATGGGTCGGATACGACAACGCCGGCACAGGGCCGGCGCTGGGAATGCTGGAGCGGGTGAAGGGAATCGAACCCTCGTCGTAAGCTTGGGAAGCTTCTGCTCTACCATTGAGCTACACCCGCAAAGCAGGTGGCAAAGTGTAAGCGCGCCACCTGACAAAGGCAATGCCACCACCGCATTTTTTCATGCTCGCCAATGCGGCGGTGACGGCCTCAACGCGGGATCAGAAACGCCCACCCACGGTGGCAAACACGCTCACATCCGACTGGCCACTGACGGCGAAGGTGCTGGACAGGCCGACATTGGCTTCCAGCGTGCCCAGCTGCAGGCGGCTGCCGAGCACGGCGGTACCCCAGTCGCGCTCCAGCCCCAGGCCCGGCACCTTGTAGCTGCCGGCCACCGGCAGCGACTGCAGGGTAGCGCTGGCCTGCTGCGGCTTTTCAAACTCGTGGTCCCAGGTCAGGCGGGCATACGGCTGCACGCGGTCACCATCGATGCGCAGCTGCCAGCCCACGCGACCGACCAGCGAACTGGCGTCCTGGTCGGCATAGGTCAGTGCAGTGGAGCCGCCACCGGCTTCGGCGTAGCCATCGATGCTGATGTCCTGCCAGGTCATGCCCAGCACCGGGCCGTGACGCAGGGCGTTGTCGCCACCGAAGTCCCAGCCGGCCAGGAAGGCAGCGGTCAGGTTCTCGCCCTTGGTATCGCCGCCATGCATGCGCTTGGCCGGGCCCAGGTTGACCTGGCGCTGCACGTCATAGTCCAGCCAGCTGTAGCTGAGCTGGGCGTTGGCCCAGGCCGGGCCCTCGTTCCAGGACAGATAACCGCCAAGGGTCGCTTCGGACAGGGTGAAGTCACCGGCGCTGTTGCCAAAGTCGGCATTCATCCGGCCGTAGCCGGCGAAACCGCCCAGGGTGTAGCCCTGGCGCACCCAGTCCACGCCGAACAGGCCGGTCGGGGCAATGCCGTCGAACACGTCACCGTGGCCATAACGCTGCATGTCCGCACGCAGGCCACCCCACCACTGGGTGCCTTCGGCCTGGCCCGGAGCCTGGTGGCCGGCCACCTGGTCGACACGGGCACGGCCACTGGCCTGGGCCGAACGACCCAGCACCTGCTGCAGGCGCGGCGCGTCGATCACCGAGGCCACGTATTCGGCCAGGATCTGGTGGGTACGGCTGGACGGGTGCACGCCATCGGCGAACACATGGCTGTTGGCCGCATCCGGGGTAGCGAACTCGGTCGGTACGCAGGAGATGGACTGGCCACTGGTGCAGGCCATGCCGGTGGCATTGGCAAAGCCGTACAGGCCCGGGTTGGCCACCACTTCCTGCAGCAGGGTGAAGGTGTCGGCCGGGATCACCGACAGCCCCTGCGCGGCCAGGCCGCCGAACAGGGCCTGGTTGTAAGCGGTGGCAAGCGCGGTGCCCTGGGCCATCGCCAGCGGGCCACCGGCCACCGAGGACGGGGTCAGGCCGATGTCCGGCAGGGTCGGCACCAGCACGTACTGGGCACCGGCCAGCTTCAGCGCACCGACCATGCCGACCTGGCCGGTCACTGCCTGGGCGATGGTGGCCTGCACCGGGGCACCGGCAGCAATGGCAAACAGGTCATTGGCCCCGCCCCACACGCTGTACAGCGCGTTGGCATCGGCCTTGCCGCCGGTACTGGCCAGGTAGGTACCCAGCTGGGTGGTCAGCGACGGGGTCGCGCCCAGCGCACCAACGGTGTCCACATCCACACGCGCTCCGCCGACGGCGTAATTGTCACCGCCCTGGCCATTGCCGTTGGGCAGCGCGTAGCGGTCGTAATGCTTGGCCAGGTATTCGGCCCAGACATACCCGGGGTTGGTGGTGAAACGGCCAGCCACACCGGCAGCCGGGTTGATCTGGGTCAGCACCGGGCGGAAATGACCGCTGTCGGTCAAGCTGTCACCGAAAAACACAGTGCGTGAGAACGGGGCCTGGGCCATGGCCGGCGCCACGGCAGCCATGGCCAGTGCACAGGCAAGAGCGCCACGCAGCGGGCGGGCTTTCAACAGAGTCATCGGGAGTTCTCCTTGGAATCGGACGGGCCGCCGGGCGGCGGCACAACCGGCATAGGCTTCCAGTCACTGACAAAACCTTCACGCTGCAGCGCAACATTTTCCAGCCGCGATCCCGGCCGGAACGCACACTTTGCGATATTGGCAAGCACCCGATGCCAGCTCCTGCACATGGCTGCAGCGTTATCGCCCGGCCATTGCAGTGCAGACACACCGCCCCACCATTGCGCGATGCAGTGAGCCCCGGCCACCACCACACGCCCACTGACAAGGGAGGTGTGGCGTTCCCTCGCGGCTGCAGCGGGTCTGCCCATCTGTGGCAACCGGCCCGGTTGCAGCCAAAACCCAACCGTATTCACGCCATCGCGGCGTCAACAGGGCCGTGCATGGGCGATAATCCCGCACATGAACTTCTCTCCTCTTGATGCGCTGGTGATTGCCGGCATCACCAACGACTCGCTGCTGCGCTGCGCTGGCACTGCCTCCGCCGGCAGCGCAGCCACCGCCCTGTGCAAGGAATGACCGGCCGATGACCAACCCCTTTGACTCTGCCGGCGCCAAGGCCCCGGCCAAGCCGTTCACCGTGCAGGAGGGCCACCGCGCGATCCGCAGCTTCGTGCTGCGCCAGGGCCGCTTCACCCCGGCCCAGCAGCGCGCCTTCGACCAGGCCTGGCCGCAGCACGGCATCGACTACAGCGGCCAGCTGCGCGACTACAACGCCCTGTTCGGCCGCGATGCGCCCAAGGTGATGGAAATCGGCACCGGCAACGGTACCGCCCTGCGCTTTGCCGCCGGCTTTGACCCCAGCCGCGACTACATTGGCCTGGAAGTGCACGCCCCGGGCGTGGGCCGCCTGCTCAACGACCTGGTCGCCGATGCCGCTGCCAATGCCAAGGTCTACCACCACGATGCGGTGGAGGTGCTCCACAACGAGGTGCCCGACGGCTTCCTCGACGAGATCCGCATCTACTTCCCCGACCCCTGGCACAAGGCCCGCCACAACAAGCGCCGTCTGGTCCAGCCGGAGTTCGCCAAGCTGCTGGTGCGCAAGCTGCGCCCGGGTGGCCGTCTGCACCTGGCCACCGACTGGGAACCGTATGCCGAACACATGTGGGACGTGCTCGACGCCACCGACGGCCTGGTCAACCGGGCCGGCCCGCGCGGCCATGTGCCGCGCCCGGAATGGCGGCCGCAGACCCATTTCGAGACGCGCGGGCAGAAGCTGGGCCACGGCGTCTGGGACCTGCTCTACGACCGCCTCTGAGCCCTGAGCCCCCCTGACCGACAAGGAAGCCTTCGCCACCATGGAACAGACCCTGACGTTGACCGATGACATGCGCCTGGTGCTGGTGCTGGTCGGTTTCACCATGGCGATGTTCCTGTTCGAGCGCATCCGCGCCGACGTGGTGGCCCTGGTGGTGCTGGTGGTGCTGGGCATCACCGGGCTGATCGCGCCGGAGGAGATCTTCGGCGGCTTTTCCGGCAATGCGGTGATGAGCATCATCGCCACCACCATCCTCGGCGCCGGGCTGGACCGCACCGGCGCCCTGAACCGGCTGGCCAGCTGGCTGCTGCGCCGGGCCCACGGCCGTGAGGGCCGCCTGCTCGGCCTGACCAGCGCTGTGGCCGCATTGAATTCCTCGTTCATGCAGAACCCCTCGGTGATGGCGCTGTACCTGCCGGTCGCCTCGCAGCTGGCCTCGCGCACCCGCCTGAACCTGCCCCACCTGCTGCTGCCGGTGGCCTCGGCCATCGTGATGGGCGGGGCCTTGACCATGGTCGGCAACTCGCCGCTGATCCTGCTCAACGACCTGCTGATCTCGGCCAACAACAACCTGCCCTCGGGCATGGCCACGATCGAGCCGCTGAGCATGTTCGCGCCCCTGCCCATCGGTGTGGCCCTGCTCGCCCTGACCCTGCTCTACTTCCACTTCCATGGCTCGCGCCAGCTGGACCGCGAGCTGGAGCAGGGGCCGGTGGCCGCCACCCCGGCGCGTACCGACAGCTATTTCGCCCAGGCCTATGGCATCGAGGGTGATGTCTTCGAGCTCACCGTCAGCGCCGACAGCCCACTGGTGGGGATGACCGTGGCCGACGTGGAAGCGCTGCACGGCGCCCCGCTGCTGCTGGCGCTGAAGACCGGTGACCAGACCCGGCTCTCGCCACCGGCCGACAGCCGGATCTGGGTCGGCAGCGTGATCGGCATGCTCGGCCCGCGCCAGGTGGTGACCGACTTTGCGCAGAACCATTTCCTGCGCGCCTCGACCCGGCTCAAACACCTGGGTGACCTGTTCAACCCCGCTCGGGCCGGCATTTCCGAGGCCCTGGTGCCGCCGACCTCGCCGTTCATCGGCAAGACCGCCGCCCAGCTGCGCCTGCGCAAGGAACGCGGCATGAGCCTGCTGGCGATCAACCGCGACAAGCAGGTGATCCGCGACAAGGTGCGCGACCAGCCGTTGCGTGCCGGCGACATGCTGGTGTTCCACTCGATCTGGACCGACCTGGCCACCACTGCGCGTTCGCGCGAGCTGGTGGTAGTGACCGACCACCCCAAGGGCGAACAGCGGCCGCACAAGTTCAAGATCGCGATGAGCATCTTTGCCCTGACCATCCTGATCGCGCTGTTTTCCAGACTGCCGGTGGCCCTGACCCTGATGACCGGGGTGGCCGGAATGCTGCTCACCGGGGTGCTGCGGATGGACGAGGCCTACGCCTCGATCAACTGGAAAACCGTGTTCATGATGGCCGGGCTGATCCCGCTGGGCTGGGCCATGGATTCGTCCGGTACCGCCGCCTGGATTGCCGGGCACACCATCGACCAGCTGCCGCAGGGCATTCCGCCGTGGCTGGTGGGCATCGCCCTGGCCCTGCTGACCACCGGCTTTTCGCTGGTGATCAGCCACGTCGGGGCAACCATCGTGATGGTGCCCATTGCGGTCAACCTGGCCCTGGCGGTGGATGGCAACCCGACCGCGTTCGCCCTGATCGTGGCCCTGTCGGCCTCCAACAACCTGATGACCGGCTCCAACCCGATCATCTCGATGATCACCGGCCCGGCCAACTACACCCCACGGCTGCTGTGGCGGGTGGGCGGGCCACTGTCGCTGCTGTACACCGTGGTCACCGTGGCGGTGGTGTTCGCCCTGTTCTGAAAACCGTTGCCGGCTCAGGCCGCCAGCAGCACCTGGCCCTGCACCAGCTGCACGGCCAGCGACCGCAACGACTGCCCACGGCAGGGGCCGGCGGTGCAGGTACCGGCCTGCAGTTCGAAGGTGGCCCCGTGCACCGGGCAGACCAATTCACCACCGGCACTGATCAGGAACTGGCCCGGGGCATAGTCCAGCCGGCGCCCGGCATGCGGGCACAGGTTCAACCAGGCCTGCACCTGCTCACCACGGCGCAGCAGCAGCACCGATTCCAGCTCCCCGTGCAGGCTGACCTCGCGCTCCACCAGCTCGCCCTCGGGCAATTGGTCCAACGGGGCCAGCAAGGTGGTCGGCAACAGGTTCATGGCAGGGCTTTCCCGGGCAGCTTGAAAGCCGGCCATTCTGGCACAGCCCCGGCCCTGCCGGGCCACCCGCCGGCCGGCCCGCGCCGCCACCGGTTTAATGATTTTTTCACTCTTGATGCTGCCTTCACGCTGATACTCGCAGCTGCAATATTTCCAACCAAGGGCGGCAAATGCGCAACCCACAGTTCTACTTCAACAACTTCCGCGCCGTGTTCGCACCGCGCAAGCCACGCAACCCGCTGGTGCGCCTGGCCCTGGGCCTGATCGGTCTGGTGATCCTGGCCGGGCTGCTGGTGGTCGGCCTGTTCGTCGGTGCCGCCATGCTGCTGGCCGGCCTGGTGCTGAAGCTGGTCAACCCGCGCCGCAACACCGGCACTGCCGGCAACAACCGCCACCACGACAGCAACGTGGTCGATGCGCAGTACACCGTTGTCTCGCGCCAGGCCATCGACGCCCCGCGCTGAGCACGTCTGCGGCCAATGGACGGCCGCCCCCTTCAGGTAGACTTGCAGGCCGTTTTCCAACTGCCCCGCCTGCCATGACCGACTTGATCCCGCCTCCCGCCATCCCGCGCCTGGCCGTGCGTGGCGCAGGTACCTTCCCGGTACGCCGCATCTACTGCGTGGGGCGCAACTTCGCCGATCATGCGCGCGAGATGGGCGCCACCCCGGCCGATGCGGCCGCCCGTGGCCGGCCGATGTTCTTTGCCAAACCGGCCGATGCCATCGTTGCCGGCAACCACAGCGCCGTGCCCTACCCCAGTGCCACCGACAACCTGCACCACGAGGTCGAGCTGGTGGTCGCCCTGGGCAGCGATGCGCCGGCTGGCGTGGTGGCGGTGGACCAGGCCCAGGCGTTGGTGCTGGCCTACGGCGTGGGCCTGGACCTGACCCGCCGTGACCTGCAGGCTGCGGCCAAGGCCGCCGGGGCCCCCTGGGACATCGCCAAGGGCTTTGACCATTCCGCACCGGTCGGCGAGCTGGTGCTGGCCAGCCAGGTCGGCGCCCTGGACGGCCGCGCCATCACCCTGCAGGTCAACGGCCAGCTGCGCCAGTCCAGCACCCTGGACAACATGATCTGGAACGTGGCCGAGATCATCCACGAGCTGTCCCAGTTGTACGCACTCAAGGCCGGCGACCTGATCATGATGGGCACCCCGGCCGGGGTCGGTGCACTGCAGCGCGGTGACCACTTCGATGCCCGTATCGATGGCATCGGACAGTGCAGCGGCCACATCGCCTGAGCACACCGGCAATCCGCTATCTTTCTCCCAACCATCCCCCCCTATCAAGGAGTGCCTTCATGGGCATGATCAGTGAGTTCAAGGAATTTGCCATGCGTGGCAATGTCATCGACCTGGCCGTCGGCGTGGTCATTGGCGCGGCCTTCGGCAAGATTGTCACCGCCCTGGTGGAAAAGGTGATCATGCCGCCGATCGGCCTGCTGATCGGCAAGGTGGACTTCTCCGACCTGAAATGGACCCTGGCCGAAGCCACCACCGATGCGGCTGGCGCCGAAGTGCCGGCCGTGGTCATCGGCTATGGCGAGTTCATCAACACCGTCATCCAGTTCATCATCGTCGCCTTCGCCATCTTCATGCTGATCAAGGTGCTCAACCGCCTGGCTCGCAAGAAGGCCGAAGAGCCTGCCGCACCGGCCGAACCGAGCGAGGACGTGCTGCTGCTGCGTGAGATCCGCGACAGCCTGAAGAAGTAAGCACACCGCCGCGCCTGCCCGGCAGGCAGGACTTGTGGCACCGTGCAAGCGCGGGGCCGGCAGCGTTACGCTGCCGGTCCCGTTTGCTTTTGGTATGCCTGCCGATGCGTCGCCTTGCCCTCGCCGTTGCTGCTGCCCTGGCCTGCGCCAGCACCAGCGCCCAGACCGTCATCCCGCAACCGGCCATCGATACGGCCGTGCAGCTGCGCCAGCAGGCACTGGCTGATGCCACCGGCTGGAACGTGGTCCAGTCGCTGACCACCGAGGTCGGCCCACGCATGGCCGGAAGCGAGGCCGATGCCCGTGCGGTGGCCTGGGCCGAGGAGAAGTTCGTCCAGCTCGGCTTTGACCGGGTCTGGACCGAGCCGGTGACCTTCCCCAAATGGGAGAGGCGCAGTGAATCGGCACACGTGCTGGGCGCCCATGCCCAGCCGCTGCAGATCACCGCCCTTGGCGGTAGTCCGGCAGGCGACCTGCAGGCCGAGGTGGTGCGCTTTGCCGACCTGGCCGCGCTGCAGGCTGCCCCGGCCGGCTCGCTGGCCGGCAAGATCGCCTTCATCGACTACCAGATGCTGCCGGCACGCGATGGCAGCGGCTACGGCCCGGGCAGCGCGGTGCGCTCCAAAGGCCCGTCCGAGGCGATCCGCAAGGGGGCGGTCGGCTTCATCATGCGCTCGGCCGGTACCGACTCTCACCGTGTGCCGCACACCGGCATCACCCGCTACGACGAGGGCCTGACCCCGATCCCGGCCGCCGCCCTGTCCGTGCCCGATGCCGCCCAGCTGACCCGCCTGCTGGCCCTGGGCCCGGTATACCTGGCCCTGTCGCTGGATTGCGGCTGGAACGGTGAATACACCTCGCACAACGTGATCGGCCAGATCACCGGCCGCGAACGCCCGGACGAGGTGGTGGTGATCGGCGGCCACCTGGATTCCTGGGACCTGGGTACCGGCGCGGTGGATGACGGCGCCGGGGTGGCCATCACCATGGCCGCCGGCCACCTGATCGGCCAGCTGGCCACCGCCCCGAAGCGCAGCATCCGGGTGATCGCCTTTGCCAACGAGGAACAGGGGTTGTGGGGCGGCAAGGTCTACGCCGCCAACCGTGCCGCCGCCGGGGAACTGGAACAGCAGGTGATTGCCGCCGAAAGCGACTTCGGTGCCGGCCGCATCTATGCCTTCAACACCGGCTCACCCGACCCGGCCGGCTCGCGCGCGGCCACCGCGCAGATTGCCGGTGTGCTGGCCCCGCTGGGCATCGAACTGGCCGAAGGCCAGGGCAGCGCCGGCCCGGACATCAGCCCGCTGGCCGCCCGAGGCGGGGCCTGGGCCTGGCTGGCCCAGGATGGCAGTGACTACTTCCACCTGCACCACACCGCCGATGACACCCTGGACAAGATCGACCCGGCGGCGCTGGCCCAGAACGTGGCCGCCTGGACCGTGTTCGCCTGGCTGGCAGCCGAGGCCGAAGGCGACTTCGGCACCACGCCGAAGATCCCGTAAGACGACCGGCAGGGCGCGGCCCACGCCCCCTGCCACTCGTTGCTGTTTCCTCCTCCCTCTTTCCTCAAACAACAAAGGCGCCCTGCGGCGCCTTTGTTGTTTCAGCCATTGGCTGCGGATCAGCTGCCCTGGCGCGCCCGCCAGCCGGCCAACAGCACCGCGGTGGCCGAGGCCACATTCAGGCTCTCCACCGCACCACTGCCCGGAATCGACACCCGGCTGTCGCACAGCTGCGCCAGGTCACGGTCCATGCCTGCCCCTTCGGCGCCCATGACATAGACCAGGCGTTCGGGCAGCTGCGCCTTGAACAGGTCATCACCGCCACTGACCAGGGTGGCGGCCAGGTGGAAACCGGCATCGCGCAACTGGGCCAGGGCCTGCGGGGTGGACGGCAGGCGCACCAGCGGCACCGCATCGGCCCCGCCTTCGGCCACCCGCGCCGCCGCGCCGGACAGGGCCAGCTTGGAATGGGCCGGCAACAGGATGGCCGACACCCCGAAGTGGGCCGCACTGCGCAGGATCGCACCCAGGTTGTGCGGGTTGCCCACCCCGTCCAGCCACAGTGCCAGCGACGGCCCGGCAGCCTGTGCCGACAGCCAGGCCGCCAGCGGCGCCGGCTCGTGGCGGACCACGTCGGCCACCACGCCCTCGTGGTGGGTGGTGGCGGCCAGCTTGTTGAGGTCGCCATCGGCCACCACCCGGTAACCCACGCGGTTGGCCACACACCACTTCAACAGCGGCTGCAGGCGTGGGATCTGGCTTTCCAGCAGGTAGAGCTTGCGCAGGTCCTGCGGCCGCCGGGCAAACATGCCCAGCACCGCATTGACCCCGTACAGGCGCAGTTCGTTGTCTCCCCGGGCCACCGGAGCCTGCTCGCTGCTGGCGGCCGGAGTCGGCGTGGCACGCGGCGGGCGGGAGGAAGGGCGTCGGTTGTTCCAGGGGTTACTGCTCACTGCGGCTCCAAAACTTGGTCAATTAATGCTTGTGCCAGAAATCGGCATTCTTGATGCCCAGTGCCTGCGGGTCGAACACCGGGTCCAGGCCGAGCTTGCGCTGGCGCTCGTAATCCTTCAGGGCAAGCATCGCCGGCTTCTGGATGATCAGGATCGCGGTGACGTTGATCCAGGCCATCAGGCCCACACCGATGTCGCCCAGCGCCCAGGCCAGCTTGGCGTCATGGTACGCGCCAAACACCACGATACCCAGCACCCCCAGACGCAGCAGGGTCAACCAGAGCTTGCCGGGGTTGTTGCCGGTAACGTAGTTCAGGTTGGTTTCGGCCATGTAGTAATAGGCCATGATCGTGGTGAAAGCGAAGAAGAACAGGGCAATGGCCACGAAGGCGGCGCCCATGCCCGGTACCACCGAGTCGAACGCGGCCTGGGTCATCACCGCGCCCTGGTCCGGATCGACCCCGGGCAATTTCTCATAAATGGTCACCAGCTTTTCGGTGCCGTTTTCGGTCACCCGCTGGAACACGTTGTAGATGCCGGTGGACAGCAGCAGGAAGGCGGTGGAGGTGCACACCAGCATGGTGTCGAAGTAGATCGCAAAAGCCTGCACGTAGCCCTGCTTGGCCGGGTGGCTGACCTCGGCGGCGGCGGCGGCGTGCGGACCCGAGCCCTGGCCGGCCTCGTTGGCGTAGATGCCGCGCTTCACGCCCCAGGCAATGGCCTGGCCGATCACCCCGCCAAACAAGGCATGGGCACCGAAGGCACTGGAGAAGATGTCGGCAAACATCACCGGCACCTTGGAGGCATTGAGGATCATCACCACCACCGCGGTGCCGATGAAGGCCAGGGCCATGAACGGCACCACGATTTCGGCAAAGCTGGCAATGCGCTTGATGCCACCGAAGATGATCACCCCGACCAGGGCGGCCACGATCAGGCCGATCGTCAGCTTCATCCCCGACACCCCGCCCACGGCGGCACAGGCATCGGCGCCCTTGCACAGCACCGCGGTGGCCGAATCGGCAATCGCATTGGCCTGCACGCCGGGCAGCAACAGGCCGGCGGCGACGATGGTGGCAATGGCAAAGGCCGAGGCATACCACTTCAGGCCCATGGCCTTTTCAATGTAGTAGGCCGGGCCACCACGGTATCGGCCATCGGCATCCTTGGTTTTGTAGATCTGGGCCAGGGTGCATTCCACGTAGGACGTGGCCGCCCCCAAAAAACCCATGATCCACATCCAGAAGATTGCCCCCGGGCCGCCATAGGCAATGGCGGTGGCCACACCGGCAATGTTGCCGATGCCCATGCGCCCGGCCATCGAGATCGCCAACGCCTGGAAGGAAGACACCCCGGCGTCGGATTTTTCACCCTTGACGGTCAGGCGGCACATTTCGGTGAAACCACGCAGCTGCATGAAACGGGTGCGCAGGCTGAACCACAGGCCGGCAGCCAGACACATGAAGATCAGCGCGTCTGACCAGATGACCGCATTGATGCTGGTAACAATCTTTTCCACATCTACTCCAGGCAAGCCTTGTCAAAGGGGTGCCCGGCAAGCAGGCCGTTCGATTTTGAACCAATTATGACTGGCTGCGAAGGGCAAACCGGCCATTTTCTACCATGACTTGTGACGGTTGCACGCGCGCACCGGCTGCCAGTCACAACCCAGAAGACACCGGCTGCAGCCAGACAAACCGGCGCAGATCACGCAACACGCCATCCTTGCGTACTGCCCGGCGCGCGCAGCCCTCCTCGACAAAACCATGGCGCAACAGCACCCGGGCCGATGCCGGGTTGTGCTCCATCACCTCGGCCAGCAGGCGGTGCAGGCCGGCGTCGGCCATCACCCACGGCACATACAGGGCCAGCACCCGGCCCATCAACCCCTGGTTCCAGTGCGACGGCCCCAGCCAGTAACCCAGGCTGGCCGTGCCCTGGCGTTCGCCAGTGCCCGGGGTGATCGCAATGCCACCGCAGGCCTGGCCATCCCGGCAGATCGCCAGGGCCCAGCGGTCCAGCGGCACCACCTGCCCGGCGAGGAAGGCGCGGCCGTCCTGCTCGCGGTAAGGATGCGGAAAACGGCTGCTCAGCCCGCGCACCACCTCGACATGGTTGGCATTGGCCACCAGCGCCGCCAGGTCCCCCGCCTGCCAGGGGCGCAGCAGCAGCTCGCCCTGGCCCAGGCACACCGGCGCGCGGGATTCAGGCATGGCCACCGGCCTGCGGGGTCTGCGCTTCCTGGCGGGCCAGCTCGCGGGCGATGGTGTCCGGCGACTGGGTGTACGGAGCCAGCAGGCGGTAGAAGGCCGGCACCACGAACAACGACAACGCGGTGGACACCACCACGCCGAAGATCACTACCACGCCGATGGTGGAACGGCTGGCCGAACCCGGGCCGCCGGCCAGCACCAGCGGAATGGCGCCCACCGCGGTGGCGATGGAAGTCATCAGGATCGGGCGCAGGCGCACCCGCGACGACTCCACGATGGCCTCGTGCACACTGCGGCCCTCATCGCGCAGCTGGTTGGCGAACTCCACAATCAGGATGCCGTTCTTGGCCGCCAGGCCGACCAGCATGACGATGCCGATCTGGCTGAACAGGTTCAGCGTGCCGCCGCTGACATACAGGCCGAGCAAGGCGCCAAGCACGCCCAGCGGCACCGTGAGCATGATCACCAGCGGGTGGATGAAGCTTTCAAACTGCGCGGCCAGCACCAGGTAGACCACCAGCAGGGCCATGGCGAAGGTCAGCAGCACCGCCGCGCCGGAGTTCTTGTACTCGCGTGATTCGCCCTTCCATTCCAGCTGGGCGTAGTCGGGCAGTTCCTCGCGGGCGGTCTGTTCGGCCCAGGCAATCACCTCACCCAGGGTGTAGCCATCGGCGACATTGGCACTGATGGTGATCGAGCGCAGGCGGTTGAAGCGGTTCAGCGAGCCCGGCTCGGCCACTTCACTCAAGGTGACCAGGTTGGACAGCGGTACCAGCTCACCGCTCTTGGCCCGGACCCGGATCGCGGCCAGGTCGTCCGGGCTGGCACGGCCGTCGCGGCTGGCCTGGACCACCACGTCATATTCCTCGCCGTTGTCGACAAAGGTGGTGACCCGGCGCGAGCCCATCAGGGTTTCCAGCGCCGAACCGATGGCGGTGACCGGCACGCCGAGGTCGGCCGCACGCTGGCGGTCGATGTTGACCCGCATCTGCGGCCGGGTTTCCTTGTAGTCCGAATCGGCGCCGACCAGGCCGGGGTAGTCGGCCATGCGCAGCAGCATGCGGTCACGCCACTGGGCAATCTCGCTGTAATCCGGCCCACCCAGCACGATCTGGAACGGCTGGCCGAAGCTGCGCACCAGACCGCCGCCGACCATCGTGCGCACGCGCACGCCGGTGAGCACGTTCAGTTCCTTCTGCACCTGGGCAGCCACATCACGGGTGGTTTCGCTGCGCTCACGCCACGGCTGCAGGAACACCGACATGCGCGCGGTGTGCATTTCCTCGCTGGCGCCAAAGCCACCGGGCACGCGCGGGTTGGCCCGGGCCACCGGCCGGTCTTCACCGATCAACGGCGCCAGCAGGGCCTCGGCCTGCTGCACCTGGGCCACGGTGTAGTCAAAACCGGCCCCTTCCGGGCCGTCGATCATCACCTGGAACGAACCCCGGTCCTCGGCCGGGGCCAGCTCCGAAGGCAGCGCCCCGTGCAGCCACCAGGTGGCCAGCAGGCTGAGCACGGCGACCACGGCAAACACCCAGGTCCTGGCCACATGACGGTCCAGCACCCGCGCATAACCACCACTGAGCGATTCCAGACGGGCGTCGATCCAGATATTGAGGCGGTTCTTCTTGACCTGGCTGTGCGGCTTGAGCAGCTTGGACGCCATCATCGGGGTCAGGGTCAGGGCGACAAACGCCGACAGCGCCACCGCCGCGGCCAACGCCACGGCCAGCTCGCGGAACAACCGGCCGGTATTGCCTTCCAGAAAACCCACCGGCAGGAACACCGCCACCAGCACCGCCGTGGTGGCGATCACCGCGAAGGCCACCTGCTCGGTGCCGCGACGCGAGGCCACCAGCGGCGGCTCGCCCAGGTCGATGCGGCGCTGCACGTTCTCCACCACCACGATGGCGTCATCCACCACCAGGCCGATGGCCAGCACCATCGCCAGCAGGGTCAGCAGGTTGATCGAGAAATCAAAGGCATACAGGGCAATGAAGCTGGCCACCAGACACACCGGCACGGTGACGGCAGGAATCAGGGCGGCACGGAAAGAGCCCAGGAACAGCCAGATCACCAGCAGCACCAGGGCCATGGCCTCGAACAGGGTCCAGTACACCCGCTCCACCGCCGCATCGATGAAGGTGGTGTTGTCGAAGGCCACGAAAATGTGGGTGCCTTCGGGCAGGGTGGCGCCGATGCGCTCGGCCTCGGCACGGGTGGCACGGGCCACGTCCAGGGCGTTGGCGGTGGATGTCTTGACCACGCCCAGGCCAACGTTGTTCTCGCCATTGGAACGGAAGTAGGCGCGACGCTCGGCACTGGCCAGCTCGACCTTGGCCACATCGCCCAGGCGCACCACGTAACCGTCTGCGCCCTTGCCCAGCGGAATGGAGGCAAAATCCTCCGGCTTCACATAGTTGCGCTCCACACGCAGGGTGAAGTCACGGTCGGCCGACTCGATCCGCCCGGCCGGCAGTTCCACGTTCTCGCTGCGCAGCGCACTTTCCACATCACCGGTGGTCAGGCCACGGGCGGCCAGCTGGTCGCCGTTGAGCCAGATGCGCATGGCATAGCGCTGGCGGCCACCCACCCGTACCTGGGCCACGCCGTCGATGCTGGAAAAACGGTCCACCACATAGCGGTCGGCGTAATCGCTCAACTGCATGGTGTCCATCACGCTGGAGGACATGTTGAACCAGATGATCGGGTCGGCATCGCTTTCGACCTTGGCAATTTCCGGCGCCTCGGCCTCGTCGGGCAGGCGGTCCATCACCCGCGACACCGCATCACGCACGTCATTGGCCGCCGCCTCGATGTCGCGGGTGGCGTTGAACTCAATGGACACCGAGGCGCGGCCGTTGACGCTGCGCGCATTGATGGTGTCGATACCCTCGATACCGGCCAGGGCATCCTCCAGCACCTGGGTGATGCGGCTTTCCACCACCGCCGCCGAGGCACCGGTGTAGGTCACCGAGACCGAGACGATCGGCGGGTCGATCGCCGGCAGCTCGCGCAGGGTCAGGCGCGAAAACGACATTACGCCCAGCACCAGCAGCAACAGGCTCATCACCAGCGCAAACACCGGGCGCTGGATGGAGATATCGGACAGTTTCATCGCACGGCCCCGTCATCCTGGCCAGCGGCCACATCGGCCTGGCCCTTGGATGCCGGCATGCGCTCGGTGTCCTGGGTGGGCGCCACCTTCTGCCCCGGGCGCACCTTGCCGGTGCCGTCGACGATGATGCGATCGCCCAGGCCCAGGCCTTCGGTGATCTCCACCACCCCGGCCCGGCGGGCACCGGTGCGCACCTTGAGCTGTTCCACGGTGTCTTCGGCACTGAGCCGGAATACGAAGGAATCACGCCCGACCTGGGTCACTGCAATTTCCGGGATCACCATGGCCTGGCGCTGCGGGCGGTAGATGCGCACATCCACCAGCATGCCCGGGCGCAGTGCGCGGTCCGGGTTGGGAAAATCAGCACGCACGGTGACCGCACGGGTCGCCGCATCCACACGCGCATCAATGGTGCTGACCACCCCTTCAAACTCGCGCCCCGGGTAGGCGACATTGCCGCCGGTGACCCGGTCACCCGGGTGGATAGAGGCCAGGTCGGCCTCGGGCACCTGGAAATCGACATAGACCCGGCTGATGTCATCCAGGGTGGCGATCACTGTGCTCGGGGTCACCAGCGAACCGGGGCTGACCTGACGGATGCCCAGCACGCCTTCGAACGGCGCGCGCACCCGGCGGTCGCCGATTTCGGCCTCGACCTCGCGCATGCGCGCGGCCGCGCCATCGCGGATTGCCCGCTGGTTGTCCAGGGTGGCGCTGGCCACCAGCTTCTGCCGGGCCAACTCGGCCTGCCGGCGGTACAGCTGGTCGGCCTCGGCAAAGGTGGCCCGGGCCTGGGCCAGCGAGGCCTGCTGGGCCTCGCCACGCAGGGTCACCAACGGCGCGCCCTTGGCAACGCTCTGGCCGCTGTCAAAGTGCACCTGCTCGACGATCTCGCTGACCTTGGCGGTGATGCTGACCGACTCACGCGCCTTGGCCGTGCCCAGCGCCTGCAGGGTGTCATTCCAGTCCGACAGGGTCACCTGGCCGGTGGTCACCGGCACCGGCGCCTGGGCCGGGCGCCCGTTGACCGAGTTTTCATCGCCACAACCGACCAGGAAAAAAAGCAACAACGAAGTGGTGACAAAAGCGCGGCGACGTCCTGACATGGGTACTTCCAAGAATGATTCTCACCTTTCATTCTAGGCATGTCCGGGTGACAAACCGATGTGCCGTTGGTTGGGCGTGGCTCTG
>JBJEWP010000120.1:20251-43148 GCA_051885115.1 Stenotrophomonas sp.
ATTCTAGGCATGTCCGGGTGACAAACCGATGTGCCGTTGGTTGGGCGTGGCTCTGCAGAGCCAGAGCGAGGAAAGAGTGGGCAGCAACGAGGAACGAGTGGGCCCGAGCGAGGAAAAAGTGAGTAGTAACGAGGAACGAGTGAAGCGGCACCCGCCACCACTCGTTACTGTTTCCTCTCCACTCGTTGCTCTTTCCTCGCCACTCGTTGCTGGCTCCTCCGCGTTCGTTGCTCGCTTCAAAGCGTGATCGGCTGGCTCAGGGTGGTCCATTCCGGCGGCGTCGGCCAATCCGCCACCTGGTTGCCCTCCAGCACGCGGCGCAAGTCACGCGTGTCGATCTGTGGGGCCAGCGCCTGCACCAGGTCCAGGGCGTAATCGCGCAGCACGCGGTCGCGCGGCAGCACCGCCCAGGCAATGCAGTCGGCCACTTGTGGCGGCGCCCCCCAGGCACGCAGGTCCTCGTCGGCGGCGGAAACGGCCATCTCCGCCAGCAGGCCAACGCCGAGGCCGGCACGCACATAGGTCTTGATCAGGTCGGCATCCAGTGCGGTCAGGGCCAGGTCCGGCTCCAGCCCGGCGGCGGCAAAGGCGCGCTGCAGTGACGAGCCCGGGCGTTTGGAGGATTCATAGGAGATCAGCGGAAAGGCGGCCAGCTCGGCCAGGCTCGGCGCACTGCCCGGGCGGTCCAGCGCATGCCCGCGGGGCACCAGTACCAGCCGACGCCAGCGGTACAGCGGTACCGCCAGCCCGGCCGCCGGCGGCTCGCCGGTGGTGCTGACCACGGCGATATCGGCATCGCCCTGACTGAACAGGCTCAGCGCATCGGCCTCGGCCGCCTGCTGCAAGTGCACGCTGACCTGCGGGTAGCGGCCCTTGATCCGGGCCACGGCCGGCGGCAGTACGAAGCGGGCCTGGGTGTGGGTGGTGGTCAACACCAGCTGGCCCTGGCTCTCGCGGCGCTGGTTGGCGGCATAGGTGCGGATGTTGTGGGCCTCGGCCAGCACCCGGCGGGCGCGGGTGATCACCTGCTCCCCGGCCGGGGTCACCGCATCCAGGCTGCGCCCACGGCGCACGAAGAGCAAAAAACCCAGCTCGTCCTCCAGCTGCTTGAGCTGCTTGGACAACCCCGGCTGGGTGGCATGCACCCGGCTGGCGGCCAGGGTGATGTTGAGCTCGGCATCGGCAATGGCCACCAGGTAGCGCAGCTGGGTCAGGGTCATGGCAAGGGGCACGGAAGGGGAAAGCCGACTGTAGTGCACGCACCGCCAATCACTGATAACCAGAAGGAATAAGTGACTGGCGCAAGGCCATTTCCCCCCGCCATGAGCGACGGCGTAGCGTGCATTGCAGACCCTCACCGGGGCCGCACTGCCCGCCGCGCACACTGCACGCTCACGGCAACCGGCCCCAAGCACGAGACCCCCATGGCCATCTACAACTCGATCCTGGACACCATCGGGCAGACCCCGGTGGTCAGACTCAACCACATCGCCCCGTCACACGTGCACCTGTATGCCAAGGTGGAATCGTTCAACCCGGGCGGCTCGGTCAAGGACCGTCTGGCCCTGGCAATCATCCTGGACGCGGAAAAACGCGGCCTGATCAAGCCCGGCGACACCATTGTCGAAGCCACCAGCGGCAACACCGGGGTGGCCCTGGCCATGGTCGCCGCGGCCCGCGGCTACAAGTTCGTGGCCACCATGGTGGAAACCTTCTCGGTGGAGCGGCGCAAGCTGATGCGCGCCTACGGCGCCAAGGTCATCCTCACCCCGGCCGCCGAACGCGGCACCGGCATGGTGCGCAAGGCCCAGGAGCTGGCCGACGAGCACGGCTGGTTCCTGGCCAGCCAGTTCGCCAACCCGGCCAACCCGGCCTTCCACCGTCAGACCACGGCGGCCGAAATCCTCAGCGATTTTGCCGGCAAACGCCTGGACTACTTCGTTTCCGGCTGGGGCACCGGCGGCACCCTGACCGGTGTCGGCCAGATCCTTCGCGCGGCCCGCCCGGACACCCGCATCATCGCCACCGAACCGGCCGGTGCGGCCCTGCTGGCCGGCAACAGCTTCAGCCCGCACAAGATCCAGGGCTGGACCCCGGACTTCGTGCCCGAGGTGATCGACCGGCAGGTCTACCACGAGCTGCGCAGCATCGCCGATGACACTGCCCTTGGCACCGCCCGCCGGCTGGCCGCCGAAGAAGGCATCTTCGTCGGCATCAGCGCCGGCGCCACGGTAGCCACCGCGCTGGACGTGGCGCGTGACGCGCCGGAAGGCTCGGTGCTGCTGGCCATGCTGCCCGATACCGGCGAGCGCTATTTCTCCACCCCCCTGTTTGCCGACATCAACGACGGTTCGGACGACGACTGGCTCGCCGGCCTGCCCTGAGAATCAGCGAGATTCATTGAAAATGAGCACAAAAAGCCGCCTTTTGGCGGCTTTTTGTTGCTGTCGCAGCCACTGCGACCGGGCCGGCGCAGACTCCTGGCAAAGACCTCGCGATCACGCGGAACTCATCAAAAGCGGCCTTAAATGACCCCCATGAACATCGAGATCTGGCAAGGCGACATCACCACCCTGGCCGTTGATGCCATCGTCAACGCGGCCAACCCCGCCCTGCTTGGCGGCGGTGGGGTGGACGGCGCCATTCACCGGGCCGCCGGCCCGGGGCTGCGCGCCGAGTGCGCTGCCATTGCCGAGATCCGCCCGCAAGTGCGCTGCCCGGTTGGCGAGGTACGGGTGACCGCCGGCCACCAGCTGCCCGCCCGCCATGTGCTGCACACGGTCGGCCCGCAATGGCAGGGCGGCCACCGCGACGAGGCCGCCCTGCTGGCCAACTGCTACTGGAAATGCCTGCAGCAGGCCGAACAGCTCGGGCTGCACTCCCTGGCATTCCCGGCGATCAGCTGCGGGGTTTACGGCTACCCGGTGCACCAGGCCGCCCGCATTGCGGTAAGCGAATGCCACAGCTGGCTGCGCAGCCATGACCTGCCACTGCGGGTGATCCTGGCCGGCTACAACAGCAGCACCGTGCAGGCCCTGCAACAGGCCCTGCGCGAACAGGCCGGCACCCCGTCGGTGGCCCAGCCGACCACCGGTGTCGGCTCCCGGCCCCTGCCGCTGGCCGGGCTCAACCCCGCCCATTGAGGGCCGCCGGCCGGCAGCAGCCCTGCCCGGGCATCACCACAGGGCGCAAAAGGCCGCCAGCACATGCGTTCAGCGCAGTGGCAAGCCGCCAAGCCGGTCGCCCTGTTGCCACCGCTGGTGGCATGTCGATACCACTGCGCTCCGGCCCTGCACCGGCCGCCAGGCATCCCGGGGCCACAAACGACAGACGCCGGCACAAGGCCGGCGTCTGCATATTCACACGGTGACGTTGGAGATCAGCCGTTCCACTTGCCCTGGGCGGCCAGGCCGTTGGCCTTGGCGCGCTCGTACACGGTGGCCTGGGCCTTGGCGTAGTTGCCGCTCATGTCCTGGGCCCACAGCTTCAGCGCGGCCTGCTGCATGGCGCGGCCGTAGGAGAAGCTCAGCGGCCACGGCAGCTTGTCCAGCTGGTTCATGGCGTTGAGGTGGGCGGTGGACTGCTCGTCGGTCTGGCCGCCGGACAGGAACACGATGCCCGGCAGGATCGCCGGCACGGTGGACTTCAGGCACATCACGGTGGCTTCGGCCACTTCTTCCACGTCCACCTGCTCTTCGCAGTCCTTGCCCGGGATGACCATCGAGGCCTTCAGGATGGTGCCTTCCAGCACCACGTTCTGGGCGTACAGGGCATCAAACAGCGAGCGCAGGGTGGCTTCGGTGACTTCGTAGGAGGTCTCGATGTCGTGGTCGCCGTCCATGATCACTTCCGGCTCGACCATCGGCACCAGGCCACATTCCTGGCACAGGGCAGCGTAACGGGCCAGGGCGTGGGCGTTGGCATCGATGCAGGTGCCCGACGGCATGGATTCACCGATGTTGATCACCGCACGCCACTTGGCAAAGCGGGCGCCCAGCTTGTAGTACTCCTTCAGGCGCTCGCGCAGGCCGTCCAGGCCTTCGGTGACCAGCTCGCCCGGGCAGCCGGCCAGCGGGTGGGCGCCCTTGTCGACCTTGATCCCCGGGATCATGCCGTTGTCGGCCATGAACTTGGCGAACGGCACGCCGTCCTTGGTGGACTGGCGGATGGTCTCGTCAAACAGGATGGCGCCGGAAACGTATTCGTTGAGCTTGGGGGTGGTCAGCAGCAGCTCGCGGTAGGCGCGGCGGTTTTCCTCGGTGTTTTCAATGCCGACGGCGGCAAAGCGCTTGGCAATGGTGGCGGAGGATTCGTCGATGGCGATGATGCCCTTGCCCGGGGCGACCATTGCCTGTGCGGTTTCAGCCAGCTGTTCGATGCTCATGGAGTTTCTCGTCGGAGGCGGGGGTGCGAAGGAAGCGGCGATTATAGCCGCCCCCGCCCGCCTTTGCCCCGCCGCTGCGGCTCACTCCTGGCCCTGCAGGCTTTCCAGCCCGACCGCCTGGCCATCACTGCCGACCTGGAGCAGGCGCAGGGTGTTGGTCGAGCCATGCACGGCCATGTGCTCGCCGCTGGTGAACACCACCCGCTCGCCCGGGGCCAGCCGCTGCTGGCCGCTGAGGTGGGCGATGGCCGCACGCGCGGACTGCCGTGGGCTCAGCCCGCTGGTATCCAGGTCCACCGGGAACACATTGCTCATCAGGGCCATGCGCCGGCGCGCCGCTGCCGAGGCGGTGATCGCATAGATCGGCGCCTTGCCATGGAAGCGCGACAGGTAGCGGGCGGTGCCGCCGGATTCGGTCATCGCCACGATCGCGCGCACATCGATGTGCTCGGCCAGGAACATGGTGGCCATGGCAATGGCCTGATCGGCGCGCTGCAGGCCGCGCTGGGCCTGCTCGAAGTTGGTGTCCAGTTCGAACTGGCTTTCGGCCCCGGCGCAGATGCGGTGCATCGCCTGCACCGACTTCACCGGCCAGGCACCGGCAGCGGTTTCGCCGGACAGCATCACCGCATCGGTGCCGTCGAGCACCGCATTGGCCACGTCCAGCACTTCGGCACGGGTGGGCAGCGGCGACTCGACCATCGACTGCAGCATCTGGGTGGCGGTGATCACCACCTTGTCCTGGGCCAGGGTGGCCTTGATGATCTTCTTCTGCAGTCCGGGCAGCTGGGCATCGCCGATTTCCACGCCCAGATCGCCACGGGCCACCATCACCACGTCGGAGGCGGCGATGATCTCGTCCAGGTTTGCCACCGCCTCGGTGCGCTCGATCTTGGACACCAGCGCGGCCTGGCTGCCGGCAGCGCGGGCCAGCGCGCGGGCATCATGCATGTCCTGGGCGTTGCGGCAGAACGACACCGCGATGAAATCCACCCCCAGCTCGGCGACATAGGCAATCAGCTCGGCGTCGCGTTCGGTCAGCGCCCCCAGCGACAGCCCGCCGCCTTGCTTGTTCAGGCCCTTGCGGTCGGACAGCACGCCGTCATTGAGCACCTGGGTAATGATCCGGCTGCCCTCCACCGCGGTGACCTGCAGCTGCACCAGACCGTCATCGAGCAGCAGCACATCGCCGGCGGCCACATCCTGCGGCAGGCCCAGGTAGCTCACCGCCACCTGCTGCGCATCGCCCAGGCCGAAACCGGTCTGCGCCACCAGGTCAAAACGCTGGCCCAGGACCAGGTTGACCTTGCCGCCGGCAAAGCGCTCGATGCGGATCTTCGGCCCCGGCAGGTCGGCCAGGATGCCGACATCCGCCCCCAGCTTGGCCGCCGCCGCACGCACCACTGCGGCGCGGGCCGCCTGCTCGGACGGGTCGCCATGGCTGAAGTTCAGCCGCACCGCATTGACCCCGGCGGCAATCAGCGCCTCGATCACGCCCGGGGCATCGGTAGCCGGGCCAAGGGTGGCAAGGATGCGGGTGCGGCGGGCGGTGTTGGTCATTGCGTACGACTCAAAGCCAAGGAACAAGCCCTCACGCTAGCACGCGGGCAAAAAACAACAACAGGCCCGGCTTGCGCTCAGACGCAGGAAAACATGCCGGTATCACCGCCGTGCCGGGGCCGCCCGCGCGCCCTCAACGACGCTCCATTGCCACCGCACGCCCGGCATGGAAGCGGAAACGGTAGGAAAGACGGATGGCCAGCGGTGTCACGTGCGCACGGCCATCACTGCACTCGGCTTCTTCGCGCTGCCAGGTACACAAACCGGCAGCAAAGAACTGCCATTGCGCCACCGCCGCCAGCGCCGCATCGACAAACGGGGTGATGCCGGGCTGGCTGGCCGCCACGCAATCGGGCACACCTTCGAGCAAACGCGGCGAGTGCACCGCGCCGTCCTCGCCAACCACAAACTCCACACAGACCGGCAGTTGCGCCGCCACCGCTGTAACCCCGCCCGGATAGTCGGGAAGTGGCTGCTGGTAAGGCACGGCCATGACGAACTGTTGCCTGTCCTCCACCTGCGTGCGCTGTGCGCCCTCGGGCAGGATCATTTCGTGTGCCACCCCGATGCGCACGGCCTTGCCGGTACAGGCCACCAACACCACACATGCCACCGCCATCCCTACTGCCTGCCACCGCATCGGTATTGCCCTCCTGGCCACGTATTGTCCGGATGATCAGGCCTGCGCCTGATCCGGTCATGAAGCCTCACATAGCGATGACGGCGTCACAAGCACAGCGATCACACCCGGCGCATGGCGCATGCAGGCAACAAAAACGGGCAGGCCCTGCGGCCTGCCCGTTGTGCAGCATCACCCGTCCAGGGTGGACGTGCAGGTACTCAGCCGGCGCGGGCGGCCAGAGCGGCCACCGCCGGCAGGGTCTTGCCTTCCAGGAACTCCAGGAAGGCGCCACCACCGGTGGAGATGTAGCTGACCTCATTGGCGATGGCGTACTTGTCCACCGCGGCCAGGGTGTCGCCACCGCCGGCAATGGAGAACGCGCTGGAAGCGGCAATGGCGCGGGCCAGGGCCTCGGTGCCATGACCGAAGGCATCAAACTCGAATACGCCCACCGGGCCATTCCAGACCACGGTGCCGGCCTTGGCAATCAGCGCGGCATAGGCGGCGGCGGTGTCCGGGCCGATGTCCAGGATCATGTCCTCGGCACCGACCTGGTCCACCGGCTTGATGGTGGCCGGGGCGTCGGCGGCGAAGGCCGGGGCCACGACCACGTCGGTCGGCAGCGGGATGGCGGCACCACGGGCCTGGGCGGCCGCGACGATCTCACGGGCGGTGTCGAGCAGGTCCAGCTCCACCAGCGACTTGCCCACGCTGTGGCCAGCGGCGGCGATGAAGGTGTTGGCGATGCCACCACCGACAATCAGCTGGTCCACCTTGCCCACCAGCGAGGACAGCAGCTCCAGCTTGGTGGAGACCTTGGAGCCGGCCACGATGGCCAGCAGCGGGCGGGCCGGGTCGGCCAGGGCCTTGTCCAGGGCGTCCAGCTCGGCCATCAGCAGCGGGCCACCGGCCGCGACCGGGGCAAAGCGGATCACCCCATGGGTGGAGGCCTGGGCGCGGTGGGCGGTGCCGAAGGCATCCATCACGAACACATCGCACAGGGCGGCGTACTTGCGCGACAGCGCTTCATCGTCGGCCTTCTCGCCAACATTCATGCGGCAGTTTTCCAGCAGCACGACCTGGCCGGCTGCCACCTCGACGCCATCGACCCAGTCACGCAGCAGCGGCACGTCCACGCCCAGCAGCTCGCTCAGGCGCTTGGCCACCGGGGCCAGCGAATCGGCTTGGCTCCACACCCCTTCCTGCGGACGGCCCAGGTGCGAGGTCACCATCACCGCCGCGCCCTTTTCCAGGGCCAGCTGGATGGTCGGCAGCGAGGCGCTGATGCGCTGCTCGGAAGTGATCTGCCCGGCCTCGTTGATCGGCACGTTCAGATCCTGGCGGATCAACACGCGCTTGCCGGCGAGGTCGAGGTCAGTCATGCGGATGATGGACATGGCAGGATCTACTTCACGAAGGTGGGAAAGCGCCATTTTCGCCCGCGCCACCGCTGCGGGCAAACCTTGAGGAGCATTGCCATGTCCGTACGCCTGCCCCAACCCGAGCTGCATACCCCCCGCCTGCACCTGCGCGAGGTCAGGAGCGATGATGCGCTGGCCCTGTACGCCATCCATTCCGATGCGCAAGTGATGCGCTACTGGAGCTACCCGGCCTGGACCCAGCTGGCCCAGGCCCAGGCCAAGGTCGATGAGATCGCCCGCCAGCGCCGCGAGCAGGACATCCTGGTCTGGGCCATTGCCGATGCCGACAGTGACCTGCTGATCGGCACCGTTGCCGTGTTTGCCTGGAACAGCGAGCAGGGCCGGGCCGAGATCGGCTACAGCCTGCATCGCGATTGGCAGGGCCGCGGCCTGGCCAGCGAGGCGCTGCAACCGGTCATCGAGCACCTGTTCAATGAGCGCGGCCTGCGCCGGCTGGAAGCCGACATCGACCCGCGCAACCACCCATCCTGCCGTCTGGTGGAAAAATTCGGCTTCGTCCGCGAGGGCCTGTTGCGCCAGCGTTGGCAGCTCAACGGCGAGCTCTGCGACAGCGCGCTGTACGGCCTGCTGTGCCAGGACTACACCCCGCCGCCGCAAGGCGCACCGCGTTGATCATCCCGCTGGCATGCTGCCCCTTGCCCCGCTGCCATGGCGGCGGCCCTGACCCGACTTCCTGCTGGAGAAACCATGAGCCTGCTGATCCGCGCCCGCAAACCCCTGTCCTCGCCGTGGCCGGCGGCTGACCCCTTCCTGTTCTGTGCCTACCACCTGGATGCCTACCCGGCCAGCGATGGCGCCCAGGGCCTGCCGCCCGCCGCCCTGGCCGGGCGCGATGCCGACAGCGACTTCTCCCGCCGCGATGGCTTCAGCACCTACCACAGCCAGCCGATCCCGGGCTTCCCGGCCCACCCGCACCGCGGCTTTGAAACGGTGACCGTGGCCAAGGCCGGCCTGGTCGACCACGCCGACTCGCTCGGCGCCACCGCCCGTTACGGCCACGGCGATGTGCAGTGGCTGACCGCCGGCGGCGGGGTGATGCATGCCGAAATGTTCCCGCTCGAACATGCCGACCGGGACAACCTGCTGGACCTGTACCAGATCTGGCTCAACCTGCCGCCGGAAGACAAGATGGCGCCGGCCGCATTCAAGATGCTGTGGGCACCGACCATTCCGCATTACCGGCACAAGAACGCGCAGGGCGCCACAGCCACGGTGAGCATCATTGCCGGTGCCTACCTGCCAGTGGAACAGGGCCCGGAACTGGTGCCGCCCTCCCCGCCGCCGTCGTCCTGGGCGGCCCGTCCCGATACCGACGTGGCGATCTGGCTGGTGATCCTGGAGCCGGGGGCCAGCATCACCCTGCCGGCGGCGCGTGATGTGCGCAGCCTGCGCACCCTGTATTTCCACTACGGCACGCAGATCCGTGTGGACGGCGAGCCCTCCCAGGGCCAGGAACTGTACGAAGTGGATGCCGCCAGCACGGTCGAGCTGCACAACGACGGTGCCGACGAGGCCCGGGTGATGCTGCTGCAGGGGGTGCCGATCCGCGCACCGGTGGCGGCGATGGGTCCATTCGTGATGAACACCGAACAGGAACTGTGGCAGGCCCGGGTGGACTTTGGCCGCACCCAGTTCGGCGGCTGGCCATGGCCCGAACCCGGCCCGGTGCATGCCCCGGGCCAGCAGCGCTTTGCCCGCTATCCGGGCAGCAGCGAGGCGGATTACCCACCGGCCAGCTGAGCCGCAGATCCGCTCACGGGGTGGCCAGTCCACCCCACGTCCCGATGGCGCTGGCGGTCAGCCTGCGTCGGTATCGCGGTGCCGGCGCAACAGGCTCAGGCCCATCGCACCGACCAGCAAGGAGCCACCGAGCAGTACGGCCCACAGCACCACGGTGGACCAGTCACGCGGTGGCCGCAGCGCCGCCGGGCCGGCCAGCACCTGCACATCGCCCAGCCGGGCCACACCCGGCTGCCAACCCGGGCCGTGGCGTTGGCGCAGGCCCTGCAGGGTTTCATTGACCGGTGCCGGCGCCCGCTGCACCCGGCCACTGCCGGCAACCAGGCTGTAGGGCGCTGGCCCCTGCTGCACGAACAGCAGCTGCTCGGGGCGGTAACCCAGCATCAGCCGCGGCGCCGCGGCAACCGCCCCGGACTCGGCCTGCAAGCGCCACTGACGGTCACGCACGCCGGCGTGCAGCAGTGGCTCGGCCACACTGCCGCTGCTGTCCAGCTGGTAGGACAGCCAGGGCCCGGCGCGCAGCTGCCAGGCCTGGCGGTCATCCTCGCGGCTGGCCAGGCGCCAGCGCACGGCATTGTTGCCTTCCACCACCACCCGCACGGCGCTGACCGGATAACGCCCGTCCAACCGGAACAACCATCCGTCCTGCGTGCGTGACTGCGCTGCCAGCTCACGCCACTGCAAATCAGCAGGCAAGGCAGCGACGTCGGGCAAGCGCGCCTGGATGGCGGTCAACGCGTTCAACTGGCCGCCGTCCAGCGGCTGCAGGCGCAGGTAACGGGCAGCGCCAGCCAGGTTCAACTGCATCTGCGCCAGCTGCCTGTCACCCTGCTCCACCGCCACCAGCTCGGCACGCGGCTGCAACATGCGCCATTGACGCAGGTCATCACTGCCCTCCACCTGCAGGGCCAGTTGCAACGCCGTGCTGGAACGGTCCCAGTCCAGGCGGATCTGCCGTGCGCCATCGGCCAGGGCACTGGCATCCACCAGCCAGCGCGTGGGCGTGGCCGACGCCGGTGATGCCTGGATACGGTTGTGCACCCCGGTCACCCGGCCCTGGGCATCGCGCTGCACCAGCACACTCAGGTCATCGGCCTGACCGGCCGGGCTGCCGGGCAGGACAAACCACGGCAGGCTGCGCCACTGCGCCGCGGCCTGTTCCGGCACCGGCTCCACCAGGTTGGCGGGCACCTGCACGCCGTCGGCATCCAGTACCAGCAAGTCACCGGCATCATGGCGGGCGATGCCGGCATAGACCGCCGGGGTCAATGTCACCTGCTGGATGGCCTGCGCCTTCTCGTCCAGCTGCAGCGGCCACTGCCGGTCCATATCGTTGCGCAGGTCCTGGCCCAGGGCCAGGGCGGGCATCAACAACAGTGCACTCATCAGGACTTTCATTGTTCTTCTCCACGAGCCGATGCGATACCGCGTGGTGGCACCGGGGCAAAGTAGCCCACCACCGTGGCCAGCAGGCCATAGCCAATGAACGAGGCAATGCCGAGCAGGTTGCCCAGGTGGTTGCGATCGACCAGCAGCAGCTTGATCAGCACCACCGCCATCAACAAGGCACCGCCCAGCCACAGGTTGCGGTTGCCGCGGCGCGAACCGGCGATCCAGCCGGCCATGCCCAGCATGCTCCACAACAGGGTCAGGCTGGTCTGCCCCGGCACCGAAGTGGCCACAGAGGACCAGGCCACCCCGCCCAGATGATGGACCGCGCGCAGGGCGGCCGTGCTCAGCAGCAGCAACGCCGCCACTGCCCCCAGCACCGTCTGCACACGCTCCGGCAGCCACTGGCGGTGGTGTTCGCGCAGCCACAGCCATGGCAACACCAGCGCCGCGCCCAGGCCCAGTTCCAGCGGATTGAGCAAGGGCAGCCACGGCAGCGGGCGGGCATCACCGGCAGCAAACAGCGCAGACAGCCACCAGCAGCCCAGGATCACGGCCACCACTGCCTGCAGCCAGCTGCGTCCATTGCCATGGGACTGTTGCAGCGGCTCCACCATCCAGCGCCAACGCCACTGCAGCAGCCCGGCCAGCAGCAACCAGGGAAGGATCGCCGCCAGCGCGCGCCAGCTTGCGCCCAGCGCAGTGGCGCCGACCACCACCCACAGGCACAGGCCAAGGGCGGTGGCCCACAGCAACCACCATGTGGCCTGGGCCAACAGTGAGATCAGGCCGCTGCCGTGACGCAGGCAGTGCAGGCCGCGCAGGCCCGCCACCAGCACCACTGCCCAGGCCAGGCCGCCCCAGCCGGCGAACGGCTGCTGATGGGCAGCAGCCTGCAGCAGCATCAAGGGCAGCAGCAACAGCAAGCCTGCCAACGCAGTGATGCGCAGCTCCGGCTGCGGCCAGCGGCGCCATGCCTCGGCCGCCAGCCAGGCGCTGAGCACGGCCTGCACCAGCATGGCATCGGCGCGGTTGACGACAGCGATGAAATGGAAGATTTCCCACCCCACCGCCAGCGTCAACCAGCCCAGTGCCCACACGTAATACGGGCGCGCCAGTGGGTGCCGCGCACGCAGGCAGCACAGGTAGCTCGCCGCGCCGGCCAGCGCCAGCAGCAGGGCGCCGATGCACACCGGGTTGAGCACCGCGATGCGCGCGTGACTTCCATCACTGGCCGCCAGCAGCCAGGCAAAACCGGCAGCCAGCTGCAACAGGCCGCCGGACAGTTGCGGCAACATGCGTTGCTGGCGCAGGCCCAGCCAGACCAAGGCGGCACCCTCCAGGGCAAACACGCTGGCGGTGGCCGAGGCCGACAAGGCCAACGGCACGGCCAGGGTGGCAAAGCCCACTGCCAGCACGGCCCAGCACTGGGCCAGGGCGCGGTAATGGCTGCGACCGATGAACACCCAGGCCAGCAGCGCATAAATCGCGGCCACGCCCAGCGCGCACAGCGCCAGCGGCATGGCCTGGGTCAGCAGGGCGGCCTGCAGGCCGAAGGCCACCAACGGGGTGCCGAATACCAAGGTGCCGTCAATGCGGTCACCGGCCCGGGCCGGCTGGCGCCGCGCGTACAACAGGGGGATCAGCAGGTAGAACGCAAAGAACAGCAGCACGAACGGCTGGGTACTGGCGTAATGCTCCGGGCGGTAGTCCAGCACACCCCAGCAGGTGCCGATCCCGAAGGTGAAGGCAAAGCCGAGCAGGTTGAGGATGCGCCACGGCCGCCACCAGGCAATGGCCAGCACTCCCAGGTTGAGCAGTGCGTAATAGCTGAACAGTGCGACATGGTTGCCACCCCCGGTGGACAGCCAGACCGGCGCCATGAAACCGGCCAGGATGCCCAGCACCGCCAGGGTGCGCGAATGCTGCAGTACCGCCAGCAGGCACAGCCCGGCCACCAGCACCACACTGGCCAGCAGGGCCGGCAACGCATCGATCAAACCGTGCAGACGGAAGGCGGCGAATACGGTCAGCAACAGCACACCGATGGCGCCACCCTGCAGGGCAAGTGCAAACAACGGACGCCGCAGGCGCTGACGCCAGCCAAAACCCAGCATCCCCACCGCCGCGGCAGCTACCGCGCTGAGCTTGAGCTGGATCGGGGTGTTGAGCAGCCCCTGGTCGGACAGATACTTCAGCAGCGCAGCAACACCGGCCAACAGCACCAACATGCCGACCTTCACCGGCACATTGCCGCTGCTGAACCACTGGCGCACCTGCCCGCCGAGGCGCTGCCACCAGGTCGGTCGTGGCAGCGGAGCGGTGCTCGGTGCGCTGGATGCCGGCCCGGCGGCATCGGCCGCGATGGATGCGATGGCCGTGTCGCCGGCCTGCACCGGCAAGGGCGGCGGGCGGCGGGGAGCCGGTGGCGGGGAATCTGTGCCGGGCACACCGGCAGCGGCGACGGCCGTTGCCGCCAGCACCGCCGCATCCGGCACAGCGTCTGTCGCAGATTGTGGAGACGGGGCCGCCGTCTCAGGCCGTTGTGCGGCGGCGTGCTGCCGCTCCAGTTGCTGCAGGCGCTGCTCCAGCCGGAACAGCTTCCATTTCAGCCCCCGCACCCATATCCATATCCCCAACAGCAGGGCCACCACAATCAGACTGCTGAACGTCATCGTTTTCCTCCTTGATCATAGGCACCGGCGTGGCCCCAGGCCCATGCCCGTACGGCGGCCGATGGCGACAGCATCCCCGTTGCCTGCCGCCATCCTACAGGCAAGCACGGCCACTGCTGGCCCGGCAGGCCTTCCCCACAAATGCAAAACCCCCGGTTTCAGGCCGGGGGTCTTGCAGGATCAGGCGCTCAGCGTGCGGTTCAGCCCGCGACGACCTTGACCATTTCCAGGCACTTGTTGGAGTAGCCCCACTCGTTGTCGTACCAGCTGACCAGTTTGACGAAGGTGCCGTCCAGGGCGATGCCGGCGTCGGCGTCGAAGATCGAGGTGCGGGTGTCACCACGGAAATCGGTGGCCACCACCTTGTCTTCGGTGTAGCCCAGGATGCCCTTCAGTGCGCCTTCGCTCTGGGCCTTCACTTCGGCGCAGATCTCGGCATAGGTGGCGGCGTTTTCCAGCTCGACGGTCAGGTCGACCACCGAGACGTCGGAAGTCGGCACGCGGAAGCTCATGCCGGTCAGCTTGCCCTTCAGTTCCGGCAGCACCACGCCGACGGCCTTGGCCGCACCGGTGGAGGACGGAATGATGTTTTCCAGGATGCCACGGCCACCGCGCCAGTCCTTGTTGGACGGGCCGTCGACGGTCTTCTGGGTGGCGGTGGCAGCGTGCACGGTGGTCATCAGGCCGCGCTTGATGCCCCACTTGTCGTTGATGACCTTGGCCAGCGGGGCCAGGCAGTTGGTGGTGCACGAGGCGTTGGAGATGATGGCCTGGCCGGCGTAGGTCTTGCAGTTCACGCCGTGCACGAACATCGGGGTGTCGTCCTTGGACGGGGCCGACATGATGACCTTCCTGGCGCCGGCATCGATGTGCTTCTGCGCCGTTTCCTTGGTCAGGAACAGACCGGTGGATTCGATGACGACTTCAGCGCCGACTTCGTCCCACTTCAGGTTGGCCGGATCGCGCTCGGCGGTCAGACGGATGGTCTTGCCGTTGACGATCAGGTTGTTGCCCTGCACTTCCACGCTGCCGTCGAAGCGGCCATGGACCGAGTCGTACTTGAGCATGTAGGCCAGGTAATCCGGTTCCAGCAGATCGTTGATGCCGACGATCTCGATGTCGTTGCCGAAGTTCTCGATTGCCGAACGCAGCACGTTGCGACCGATGCGACCGAAACCGTTGATGCCAACCTTGATTGCCATGAGTGACAAGTCTCCTGCAGCCGCGCGGGTGCGGCGGGGTGGTGTAAAGGGGCCGCCATTCTAGCAGGGCAACGCACGATCACAGCGCCACCTCAGCCTTGCTGGCACCCTGACCGCAGCTGAACAGGGGACAGCCAATTGATTCCGATCAACGCCGCACATGCCGGCGCTGGCCAGACTGTGCCCACACCAACAAACACTCCCACACAGCGAGACGCCCACCATGCGCAAGACCTCCCTGATGCTTTCCGCCCTCGCCCTGGCAGCTGCCTCCATCGCCGCTCCGGCCATGGCCCAGTCCAAGGGCGACTGGACCGCCAGCGTCGGCGTCGGTTCGGTGAACCCCAAGTCGGACAACGGCAAGCTGGCCGCCGGCACCCTGGCCGTGGACGTGGACAGCGATGTCCGCCCGACCATCACCGGTGAATACTTCATCGCCGACAACGTGGGCATCGAAGTGCTCGGCGCCCTGCCGTTCAAGCACGACATCAACATCAACGGCCTGGGCCGCGTCGGCTCGACCAAGCACCTGCCGCCGGTGGTCAGCCTGCAGTACCACTTCAACAGCGCCGGCAAGGTGTCGCCGCTGATCGGCCTGGGCGTGAACTACACCACCTTCTTCAGTGAATCCACCGGCGGTGCGCTGGCCGGCAGCAAGCTGAAGCTGGATGACTCCTGGGGCCTGGCCGCGCATGTCGGCGTGGACTTCAAGATCAGCGACAACGGTGCCCTGCGCATCGACGCCCGCTGGGCCGACATCGACACCAAGGTCAAGCTGGATGGCGCGGCCATCGGCACCGTGAACATCGACCCGATGGTCTACGGCATCTCCTACGTCCACAGCTTCTGATATCACCTCCCCCTCCCGGTGATGCGCCCCCGGCCTGCGTGCCGGGGGTTTTGTTGTATCTGGCGGCAACCGGCGGACATGACTTCTGGCCCCCGACGCCACCTGCCAGCGCCATAGAATCAGCCCATGAACCGTTTCCTGATGCCCGTACTGGCCGGCTTGTTGTCCAGTGTCACCATTGCCCCGGCCCTGGCCTGGGGGGTACAGGGCCATGCCCTGGTCGCCGATGTGGCCCAGCGCCAGCTGCAACCGCAGGCCCTGCAGCAGGTCCAGGCCCTGCTCGCGCTGGAAGGCCACGACCAGCTGTCCGACATTTCGTCCTGGGCCGACCAATTGCGCGCACACGACCCGGACCTGGGCCGGCGCAGCGCGCGCTGGCACTACGTCAACATCGCCGAGCAGGGCCTGAGCGAGGAACAGAACTGCCAGTACCGGGCCGCCGAGCACTGCCCGGATGGCAACTGTGTGGTGGCCGCCATCCACGACCAGGGTGTACTGCTGGCCGATACCTCAGCCAGCCCGCAGCAACGCCTGCAGGCACTGAAATTCGTGGTCCACTTCGTTGGTGACGTGCACCAGCCCATGCATGCCGGTTATGGCCATGACAAGGGCGGCAACGACATGCAGATCCAACACGAGGGCCACGGCAGCAACCTGCACGCCTTCTGGGACAGCGGCATGCTGCGCACCCGCCAGCTCGACAATGCCCAGTACCTGGAACAGCTGATGCAGCTGCCGCCACCGGTACTGACCCCGGCCCAGCCAGCGCGTTGGGCCGAGAACAGCTGCCGCATCGCCATCACCCCGGGGGTCTACCCGGACAGCCACCGCCTTGGCCCGGCCTACGTGGCGCAGCAGCTGCCAATGATCGAGGCCCAGCTACGCGCCGGTGGCGATCATCTTGCCGACCTGCTCAACACCCTGCTGGCACCGGCTTCCGCCGGGCCCTGACACCACCGGGGCCCCGGGCTGCCAACGGGCAGTTCACCTCACCAAGACCAAGCCCAGCCGCCCCCGACAAGGGCGGCTTTTTTGCGCAATTGGCCACCTGCGTCACATTGTGCTGATGCGATGCAACAAATGCCTGTCGGGCGGACCTGCCGACGCCTGCGGCAAAAAGCACGGAAAAACAATGAATCGCATTTGATGACGCGACGCCATCTCGCACACAAATGCGACGGAAATGTGTCCAGTTCAAATTTTCATTAAAGGATTGTTCACAAACGCTGCCGTGTGGTTACTCTCCGCTCACCTGCCGCTCTCCGCGACAAGCGGGCTCAGACAGGCCTCACCAATGGAGAGAACCCCGATGATCCACAGCAAGACCTTAAGGCGTGCCGGTTTGAGTGTTGCACTGGGTATGTGCATCGCCGGCGGTGTCCAGGCCCAGAGCACCACCGGCAGCATCCACGGCAATGTGCCGATGGCCGCCGGCAGCGGCACCACCACGGTACAGGCCAGCAACAGCAGCGGCTTCAGCCGCACCGTCAACGTTGACGCCAATGGGCGCTACAGCTTCAGCAGCCTGCCGGTGGGCCAGTACACCGTGACCGTGACCCGGGATGGCCAGGTCATCGGCAGCAACCAGGTCAACGTGGTGATCGGCAGTTCGGCCGACAGCTCCTTCACCACCGGCAGCAGCGGCGATGCCACCACCCTGGGCGCGGTCAACGTCACCGCCACCACCCCGGCGGCGATCGACCTGTCCACCACCGACACCCGCAGCGTGATCACCGCCGAACAACTGGCCCGCCTGCCGCTGGGCCGTTCGGCCGAAGCCCTGGCCCTGCTCGCCCCGGGTGCGGTCTCCGGCGCGGCCGGTTACGGTGCCCTGCGCAACCTGGTGTCCTTCGGTGGCGCCGGCGTGTCGGAAAACGCCTACTACATCAACGGTTATTTCTCCGGCGAGCCGGTCTCCAACCTGGGCGGCTATTCCCTGCCCTACGGCGCGATTGCCCAGCAGGAAACCTTCACCGGTGGTTACAGCGCCAAGTACGGCCGCTCGGCCGGTGGCGTGATCAACCAGGTCGGCAAGCGCGGCACCAACGAATGGGAGTTCGGCGGCCAGGTGCTGTGGGAACCGGATTCGCTGCGTGAGGAATACAAGAACCTCTACCTGCCCGACATGGCCCTGCCGGCCGGTTACGAATACGAAGACCCGGACATGGCCGGCGCGCTGTATTCGCGCGGCAAGGGTGCCGGCCAGGAAACCACCACCTACTCGGCCTATGTCGGCGGCCCGATCGTGCCGGACCGGCTGTTCTTCTTCCTCGCCGGTGAGTCGCGCAAGGTCGATTCGACCGCCAACTCCAACGCGCTGAGCACCGGCCGCACCACCTATGCGCAGACCGACAACCCGAAGATCTACGCCAAGATCGACTGGAACATCACTGACAACCACCTGCTGGAAGGCACGTGGATGAAGGAAAAGGACGAGTATTCGGGCTACTACCGCAGCTACGACATCCAAACCGGGCAGCGCGGTGACCGGCTGGCCTTGACCCCAACCGAAACCGAACGCGACAGCGAGTACAGGATCTTCAAGTACACCGGTTTTCTGACCGACAACCTGACCCTGAGCGCCACTTACGGCAGCAGCGAGTTCACCGCCAAGGACACGCCTTACCAGCTGCCCGGCGTGGCCCATATCGGCAACGCCACCAACCAGGACCCGGCCATTACCGGCGGCAGCCCGGTGTTCAGCAAGCTGGCAGGCTACCTCGGCCGTGATGGCGTGAACAAGACCGACGGCATCCGCGCCGACCTGGAATGGGTGGTCGGTGACCACACCCTGAGCGCGGGTATCGACAACATCAAGTTCGAGGCCAACAACGAAGGTGAGTCGCAGGATTCGGCCTACTGGATCTACTCGCGCGGCACCCCGACCAGAAACATCAATGCCGCCCTGGGCGTGGGTGCGCCGGGCGGCAATGGCTACTACGTCAGTGACCGCCGCTACTTCACCAACACCAGCATGTCGCTGGAGCAGAAGGCCTGGTACCTGGAAGACCGCTGGCAGATCACCGACGAGCTGCTGGTGACCCTGGGCATCCGCAACGACGAGTTCACCAACAAGAACAACAACGGTGCCGCCTACATGTCCTCCAGTGACCAGTGGGCACCGCGCATCGGCTTCAGCTGGGACGTGCTCGGTGATGCCAGCCTGAAGGTGTTCGGCAACGCCGGCCGCTACTTCCTGGCCATGCCCAACAACGTGGCCATCCGCGGTGCCTCGGCCTCGACCTATACCAACCAGTACTACACCTACACCGGCATCGACGAAAACGGCGCGCCGACCGGGCTGACCCCGGTGGGCGGTGTCAACGGTGCACCGCCGCCGGGCGCGGTCTCGGCCAACGGCGAGTACGGCACCCCGGTGGACGTGCTGGCCTTCGCCCCCAGTGACCTGAAGAACATGTACCAGGACGAGTACATCCTGGGCTTTGACAAGATGCTCAACGCCAACTGGTCGGCCGGGGTGAAGTTCACCTACCGTGATTTGAAGTCCTCGATCGACGACATCTGCGACCCGTACACCTTCATGGACCACAACGGCTTGGAGATCGCCAACGAGAAGGACGGCAAGTACATCGGCCGCGACAGCTCCGGCAAGCATGTGGAAGTGGCCTACTGCTACATGTTCAACCCCGGTGGCAGCAACACCTTCTCGCTGGCCAACACCGATGCTGCCGGCAACCACATCGGCGGCCGCACCGACTATGTGATGAGCTCGCAGGACTGGGGCTTCACCAATGGCCTGCAGCGCACCTACCAGGCGGTGGACGTCTACCTGGAGCATCCGTTTGACGGCAAGTGGGAAGGCCGCCTGAACTACACCTACGCCAAGAGCCACGGCAACAACGAGGGCCAGGTGAAGAGCGAGTTCGGCCAGACCAACATCTCCAAGACCCAGGACTGGGACGCCTGGCAGATCATGCAGTACGCCAACGGCTACCTGGCCAATGACCGCCGCCACCAGATCAAGCTGTACGGCAGCTACGCGCTGACCGAGGAGTGGACCGTGGCCGGCAACCTGCGTGTGCAGTCGGGCACCCCGATCAGCTGCCTGGGCTACTTCAACCCGGACGGCAGCATCGACGAAGCCTCGCCGGAAGGTGACCCGATCGGTTACGGCCCCAGCTACCACACCTGCTTTGGCCAGATTGCCAAGCCCGGTGACAAGCGCACCCCGTGGACGCGCCAGCTGGACCTGAGTGTGGGTTACCGCCCGGCCCTGCTGGACGGCAAGCTGGGGGTGAGCCTGCAGGTGTTCAACGTGCTCAACGAGGACAAGCCGCTGCAGGTGGACGTGACCTCCGAGTCTGACCCGTACATTGTCTCCAACACCTACCTGCTGCCGCAGGCCCGGCAGACCCCGCGTTTCGTGCGCCTGGCCGTGTCCTACGATTTCTGATCAGGTAGAGAAGGCAACACCGCAACAACAGACGGCCCCGGGAAACCGGGGCCGTCTGCATTGAAGCCTGCCAACTGCGCGGTGTGGTTCAACCACCGCTGTTGTCGCTGTGGCTGATGGTTTCATCCAGATCAAAATGCACCGGCACCCGCACCTTGCCGGCCACCGGCTTGCCATCGTCCATGGCCGGGTTGAACTGCCAGTTCCAGGCCGCCGCCACCGCATCGGCATCAAATACACCGGCCGGGCTGGACTCGACCACGCTGACGGCGGTCGGCTTGCCGTTCACGCCGACATCTATTTCCAGCACCACCTTGCCCGACAGGCCCCGGGCAATAGCAGCCGCCGGATAGGCCGGGGCCGGCATCGGGGCCAACCCGTCCGGCGTGGTGACGTCAGAACCGGTACGGGTAGCGGTGTCTGCCACCACCTGAGCAGGCTGTGCGGCCCAGGCCATCGCAGTGGCCACAGCCACCAGGCCGGTTGCACACAGGACTGCAAGGCGACGTTTGGCCGGGGTGTGTTGCTCACGTTTCAGCATGACGATTCGCTCCTTCAAGGGATGGATGTCCTGCCAGTGGCAACCCACCGGCAGCGGGGACAACGCCAGGCTGGTCTTGAGCATGGCGCTGGCATAACTGCGGCGGGCATCGCCGCGCTGGGCGATGACAACTTCATCGCAGGAAAACTCCTGATCGGCCCGCAGGCAGCGCTGGGCCAGCACGAACAGCGGGTTGAACCAGAACAGGCAGCACCACAGGGCAACCAGGGCATTGATCCAGCCATCGCCGCGGCGCAGGTGGATACGCTCGTGCAGCACGATCAGGGCCTGTTCGTCGGCGCTGTAGCGGTGGTCAAAACCGGCCGGCAGCACGATGCGCGGGCGCAGCACCCCGACCAGGGCCGGCAGCCCGGGTACATCGGCGCCCTGCCAGCAGCCATTGCCCAGTGCCTGCAACGGGCCCAGGGCGCGGACGAAACGCCGCTGTTGCCAGCACAGCAGGGCGGCCATCAACAGCGCACCGACAGCCCACAGCAGCAGCAACGAACCGGCCCAGCCCCAGCTGCCTGACACGCTGCCGGGCGCCGGCAACACCTGGCCAACCGCACCGGCAACCGGGTTGACCAACACCACCGTGCGCGGTGCCGGCAGCAGCACCGCCAGCGCGGCCAGGGGCAGCATCACCCACAGGCCATACGCGGCCCCGGCACTGAGCCGCCGGCGTACCGGCCCGCGCAGCACCAGCACCAGCAGGCAGGCACCACTGCTGGCCAGGCTGACCTTCAACAGCAGCTGCAGGAGGTCAGGACTGGTCATCATCGATCTCCTCGAGCAACTGGCGCAGCTGCGCCACATCGGCCGCACTGAGCTTGCGGTGCTGGCTGAAGTGCGCCACCAGCGGCGCGACCCGGCCATCAAACAGGCGCTCGAGCAGGCTGCTGCTTTCCTCCAGCATCCAGGCATCGCGCTGGATCAGCGGCGCGTACTGGTAGCGTCGGCCGTCCTTGCTGGCCGCGATCGCGCCCTTGTTGAGCAGGCGGTTGAGCAGGGTCTTGATGGTGGCCTCTGCCCAGCCGGTATCGGCCAGGGCAGTGATCACCTCCTCGGCGCTGCGCGGCGCCTGCTCCCACAGCACCTGCATCACCCGGGATTCGGCTTCGGATATCTGGATCATTGTTTACACCCGTAATCGCAACAATTCGATTACACGCGTAAACGGTCTCCGTAGTCAAGCCCGGTGCTCTGCCCTGCCAACGGACGATCTGACATCCTCGGTACCCGGACAGCAAAAGGCCGGGCAATGCCCGGCCTTTTGCTGGTGTCAACGCGCCGCGGCGATTACTTGCCGACCTGTGCCTTGCCGGCAGCCACCACAGCATCAACGGTGATGCCGAAGTGCTTGTACAGCTGGTCGGCCGGGGCCGAGGCACCGAAGCTGTCGATGCCGACCACGGCGCCGTCCAGGCCTACGTAGGCTCGCCAGAACGCGGTGACGCCGGCTTCCACCGCCACGCGTGCACGGACCGCGTTGGGCAGCACCGACTCACGGTAGGCTGCATCCTGGCGCTCGAACACGTCGGTGGACGGGATCGAGACCACGCGGGTGGCAATGCCCTGGGCGTCCAGTTCGGCCTTGGCCTTGATCGCCAGTTCCACTTCCGAACCGGTGGCAATCAGGATCAGGGCCGGGGTACCGGCGGCATCGGCCAGCACGTAGCCGCCGCGTTCGATCTGCGCGATCTGCTCGGCCGTGCGTGCGTTGTGGGCCAGGTTCTGGCGGCTGAACACCAGGCAGGACGGGCCGTCGGCACGCATGATGGCCTGCTTCCAGGCCACCGCCGATTCCACCGCATCACACGGGCGCCAGACATCGTTGTTGGGGATGTAGCGCAAGCTGGCCAGGTGCTCCACCGGCTGGTGGGTCGGGCCGTCCTCGCCCAGGCCGATCGAGTCGTGGGTGTAGACGTGGATGACATGGGCCGGAATCAGCGCGCTCATGCGCAGCGCGTTGCGGGCATAGTCGGAGAACACCAGGAAGGTGGCGTCAAACGGCAGGAAGCCGCCGTGCAGGGCCAGGCCGTTGGCAATGGCGCTCATGCCGAACTCGCGCACGCCGT
>JBJEWP010000121.1:0-6803 GCA_051885115.1 Stenotrophomonas sp.
TCTGGCGCGGCAGCTTGGCCAGGATGCGCTTGATCGAGGGCAAAAAGCCCATGTCCAGCATGCGGTCGGCTTCGTCCAGCACCAGCACCTCAATGCCGGACAGGTCGATCGAGCGGCGCTCGATATGGTCCAGCAGACGGCCCGGGCAGGCCACCAGCAGGTCCACGCCACGGCGCAGGGCGTCCAGCTGGTTGCCCATGCCGACGCCGCCGTAGATCACCGCGCTGGGGATGCGCAGGTACTTGGAGTAGTCACGCAGGCTGTCATGCACCTGGGTGGCCAGTTCGCGGGTCGGGGCCAGCACCAGCACGCGCGGGCGGCGCGGGCCGCTGCGCACTTCCTGCGGGTGGGTGCCCAGGTACTGCAGCAGCGGCAGGCCGAAGGCAGCGGTCTTGCCGGTGCCGGTCTGTGCGCCGGCCAGCAGGTCGTGGCCGTCCAGGGCCAGCGGGATGGCCTGCTCCTGGATCGGGGTCGGGTTTTCGTAGCCCTGCTCGGCCAGTGCACGCAGCAGGAAGGGCGCAAGGCCCAGCGATTCAAAGGACATGGTGTTTCCAGGCAATATCGGTGACGCCAGCGCCGGTTGGCGTGGCGTGGGCCTTGGCGGCCGCAGTGTCTCGAAAGCGTTCCCGTGAACCGCGCTGCGAGAAGTGTCGGGTCAGTGCCACGCGGCGCGTGGACTGGATTGCACGACGAACGGCGTCGGAGTGGGGGCGGGCGCTGGAGGTGGGAAGCTCCAGGGCGCCGGCGGTCCCGGCAGGGAAACGGACGGCCGTTGCAAACCGGGAGATTGTAGCGTACTGCTGCGCGTTCAGGTTGCTGCTGCGGTGCACGGCGCGCTTTGCCGTTCATGTGGTTACACTTGAAACCTATTTGATCAAGCAGTGCCGGAGGGGCAATGAAACTGGGTTCGTTGAAGCAGGGCGGGCGTGACGGCAGCCTGATTGTGGTCAGCCGTGACCTGACCCGCGCCGTGTCGGCCGGCAGCATTGCCGCCACCCTGCAGCAGGCACTGGACAACTGGGCCGTGGCCGCACCGCAGCTGCAGGCGCTGTATGCACGGCTGCAGGCCGGCCAGGCCGAAGGCGCCTTCGCGCTGGACATGGCCGCGCTGGCTGCCCCGCTGCCCAGGGCCTATGAGTTTGTGGATGGCAGCGCCTACCTGCCGCATGTGGAGCGGGTGCGCCGCGCCCGCGGTGCGGAGGTGCCGGAGAGCTTCTACACCGACCCGTTGATGTACCAGGCCACCAGCGCCGGCTTCTATGGCCCGCGTGATGCGGTACAGGTGCCCGATGCTGCCTACGGCATTGATCTGGAAGCGGAAATCGTGGTCATCACCGACGATGTGCCGATGGCCGCCAGCGTCGAGCAGGCCGCCGGGCATATCCAGCTGGTCGGTCTGGTCAACGATGTCTCCCTGCGTAACCTGATCCCGGGCGAGCTGGCCAAGGGCTTCGGTTTTCTGCAGTCCAAGCCGCGTTCAACGCTCAGCCCGGTGTTCGTTACCCCGGACGAGCTGGGAGAGGCCTGGCGCGACAGCAAGCTGCACCTGCCGCTGCTTACCCACATCAACGGTGAATGGTTCGGTGCGCCGGAGGCCGGGGTGGACATGCAGTTCAACTTTGCCCAGCTGGTGGCCCACGCGGCCAAGACCCGGCCGCTGACCGCCGGCACCATCGTCGGTTCGGGCACCATCGCCAACGAGGACACCAGCAAGGGCGCTTCCTGCTTTGCCGAGCAGCGGGTGGTGGAAACCCTGCGCGATGGCAAGCCAAGCACGCCGTTCATGAGTTTCGGCGATGTGGTGCGCATTGAAATGCTTGATGCCGATGGCCAGAGCATCTTCGGTGCGATCGAGCAGCGCATCACCCAGGTGCCGCAGGCATGAGTCCCCCGGCGCTGGTACTGCACGGTTACTGGCGGTCCAGCGCCGCCTACCGGGTGCGCATTGGTCTGGGGTTGAAGGGTCTGGCCTGGCAGGACCGGCCGGTGCATCTGGTCCGCGATGGTGGCCAGCAGCACAGCGCCGCGCATGCCGCGCTCAACCCGCAACAGCTGGTGCCGGTGCTGGAGCACGACGGCCGGGTGCTGACCCAGTCACTGGCCATCCTGGAATACCTGGACGAGGCCTTCCCGGACACCCCGGCGCTGTTGCCGGCCGATCCGGCCGGGCGGGCGCGGGTGCGCGCGCTGGCCCAGTTGGTCGCCTGCGATGTGCATCCGCTGAACAATCTGCGGGTGATGCAGTACCTGGGCCGTGTGCTGGCGGCTGACGAGGAAGCACGCCTGGCCTGGACCCGGCACTGGATGGCAGAGGGCTTTGCTGCGATGGAAGCCCTGCTGGCGGCACAGCCGGGGCGCTTTTGCCACGGCGATGTGCCGGGGCTGGCCGATTGCTGCCTGATTCCGCAGCTGTACAACGCCCGCCGCTTCAACCTGGACCTGGCCCCGTACCCGCAGCTGCGGACGGTGGAGCAGGCCTGTCAGGCGCTGCCGGCGTTTGCCGCCGCCCTGCCTGAGGCCCAGCCGGACGCAGGCTGAGCCCGGTGTCGGCAGGCAGATGCAGACAGGCCCCGCATGGCGGGGCCTGTTGTTTTCTTGCTTTCAGCCGCTTAGAAACCGCTGCCGAACCTGGCCCCGCCGCTGCCGGCCGGGGTGTCGTAGTCGGCATAGGGGTCGTGCTCGGCGTCGGCGCCTTCGGACAGGCGGAACTTCAGCGCCAGGCCGTCGCGCGAATCAGCCACGTTGAGTGCGGCCTCCTGCTCGATCAGCCCTTCCTTGGTCATGCGGAACAGGCACTGGTCGAAGGTCTCCATGCCTTCCTCAAGCGAGGCTTCCATTGCCTGCTTGACCTCGTGCACCTGACCACGGCGCAGCAGGTCGCGGATCATCGGGGTGTTGAGCAATACCTCGGTGGCCGGACGGCGGCGGCCGTCCACCCCGCGCACCAGGCGCAGCGAGATCACCGAGCGCAGGTTCAGCGCCAGGTTCATCAGCACGTTCTTGTGGGCGCTTTCCGGGAAGAAGTTGAGGATGCGCTCGATCGCCTGGTCGGCATTGTTGGAGTGCAGGGTGGCCAGGCACAGGTGGCCGGTCTCGGCAAAGGCAATGGCCGCCTCCATGGTCTCGGCGTCGAGGATTTCGCCGATCAGGATCACGTCCGGCGCCTCACGCATGGCGTTCTTCAGTGCGTTGTGGAAGGCGTGGGTGTCCAGCCCGACCTCGCGCTGGTTGACGATGGATTGTTTGTGCTTGTGCAGGAACTCGATCGGGTCCTCGATGGTGAGGATGTGCCCGGTGGAGGTGGTGTTGCGGTGGTCGATCATCGAGGCCAGCGCGGTGGACTTGCCCGAGCCGGTGGACCCCACCACCAGCACCAGCCCGCGCGGGGACATGATCACGTCCTTGAGCACGGGCGGCAGGTTGAGCTCCTCGATGCTCGGGATGCGGCTCTTGATCGCACGGATCACCATGCCCACTTCGCCGCGCTGCTTGAACACGTTGACGCGGAAGCGGCCGGCATCGGCCACCGCGATGGCCATGTTCAGTTCCAGGTCGCGTTCGAACTGCGGCACCTGGCCTTCGTCCATCAGCGAGTAGGCAATCTTCTTGACCATCCCCGGCGGCAGCCCGGTGCTGCCCAGTGGGTAAAGCTTGCCTTCGATCTTGATGTACACCGGTGCGCCGGTGGTCAAAAACATGTCCGAAGCGTTCTTTTCGGTCATCAGCTTCAGGAAGTAGCCGATATCCATGCGCAATGGTTCCCCAATGAACTGCCTGTTGCCGTTGCATGCACGGGCAAGGCTTGACGACAATGGCCGGGACTGGACTTCAGCCACGGCTCCCCTAATGACTGTTAGCTTCGCATACTTGTCCCGACCGCTGTGTGCGGTTGTCTGCGCTTTGGCGCTCAGCCTGCCGGTGATGGCGCAGGACGCCAATGCCGACCTGGCGGTCGCCGCGGTGGCGGTGCAACGGGCCACCGATGCCGATGCCGACCAATATGCCTTCGAGCTGATCAACCAGGCTCGCGATGGCCTGAGTGCGGCGCAGACCGCCGCCCTGGACCGCCGCCAGCGCAAGCAGGCGCCGTTGCTGGCCCAGCGTGCCGCCGCCGATGCCGACCTGGCCCGGGTGCTCAGCGAGGAAGCGGTGGCCAATGCCGACCTGCAGCAGCGCCGTGCCGAGATTGCCCAGCTGCAGCGCAGCCTGGGCGGGGAGGGGGCACGATGAAGACTGTCGCCCTGCTGCTCGGCCTGGCCCTCACCCTGCCGGGGCTGGCCAGCGCCGCCTCGGACAACGCCCATGCCGCCGCCCTGGCCCAGCGCCTGGCCGCGCTGCAGGCCAACCCGGCCACTGCCGACCAGGCCCCGCTGGAACAGCTGCAGGCCCGCCAGGCCATTGATGCGCTGGCGGCTGCACGCAAGAAGGATGTCGAGCAGGCGGCCTACCTGGCCGGGCGCCGGGTCGAAATTGCCGAGGCGGCCGCCCGCGCCGCTGCCGCGCGGCACCAGGTCAATGCGCTGGACCGCCAGCGCGCCGAGTTGCTGATCGAAGGCAGCCGGCGTGAGGCTGCGCGTGCCCGCGCCGAGGCCGAGGCACTGCGCCGGCAGGCCCAGCTGCAGGCCGAGGAAGCCGAGTTGCTGCGGCAGACCGCCGAAGCCGAACTGCTGGCCCGCCAGGATGCCGAGCTGGCCCTGGCCACGGCCTCGGGCAACCAGGCCGCCCGCCTGAGCGATGCCCAGCGTACGGCTGCCCGCCTGGCCCGCGAGGAGGCCGAGCTGGTGTCCGGCCACAGCCTGCCGGAATCCAGGTTCGAAGCCCGCGGTGAAGTGCTCAGCCTGGGCAGCAGCGCCTTCGGCAACGGCAACGCACAGTTGAGCGCGGCTGCCGCCAACCAGCTCAAGGCGGTGGCCGAATACCTGGCCATTGCCGGCAAGCGGGGCCGGGTCCGGATCGAGGGCTACGACCGCGCCGCCGGTGTCGGCCAGCGCCGGGCCGAGGCCATCCGTGATGCCCTGATCCGTGCCGGGGTGGCGGCCAACCGGCTGCAGGTGGTTGGCAAGACCTCGGCGGCAACGCGCAGCCGTGCTGCCGAGATTGTTATCGCGCCGTAAATCCAAGCGGCTGAATTGGTTGGTTTTTTGTCGATCCTGTGGGCGGGCTGAATGTCCTGCCCGGTTTCACCAAACCAACCGGGCTGTGCCACTTGCAGGCCCTTCGCCAGCGGCGTAGGGTCAATTGTCCGGGGGCATTGGGCCACCCGGACAATGCAGGAGGAGGGCGGCATGGTCACAACGTTGCGTGAAGCCGTGATGTCACGTCCGACCATCGCAGCGATGGGGCAAACCGATGCCGTTGTGCCTGCCTGCTTGTCCATCAACGCCTCGAGCCTTGCGGCCGGGGCGTTGTTGTATCCGCAGACGGAGGTTGATCATGTTTGAAGGGCACCCGCAGGAAACGGTGGACTCGTTGTTGCATGACGATGCTGAATTTCGCCAGCTTTATCACCGCCATCGCAAGCTCAATCGCCAGTGCATGGACGCCGAACTGGGCGTGCTGGCGGTCAATGACGCCACCCTTGGCCAGATGAAACGGGAAAAGCTGGCGGTGAAACAACGTTTGATGCGGATGTTCGAGGACAAGACCACGCATTGATCCGGGCCGGCAGCCCCGGGCAGGCCGTCAGGAATGCGGCCTGCCTGCCACCGACAAGCCGGGAGCGCCTGCCGCCGCCCGGCTTTTTTCTTGCTGTGCACTGAAGCACGGTTATGACAATCGCTGCCAAGATGCCGATAATCTACGGTCCAGCCGTCTATGCGGCGCCCTAGAAGTCATCATGGCCATCCATTCCTCCGTCCTGGAACTCGTCGGCAACACCCCCATCATCAAGGCCCGCAACCTGGACACCGGTTGCTGCGAGCTGTACCTGAAGCTGGAGAGTGCCAACCCGGGCGGGTCGATCAAGGACCGCATCGGCATGTCGATGATCGAGGCGGCCGAGAAGCGTGGTGATCTCAAGCCGGGTGCGACGCTGGTCGAGGGGACCGCCGGCAACACCGGCCTGGGCCTGGCCCTGGTGGCCCAGCAGAAGGGCTACAAGCTGATCCTGGTGGTCCCGGACAAGATGAGCCGGGAAAAGATCTTCAATCTCAAGGCGATGGGTGCCGAAGTGGTGCTGACCCGTTCGGATGTGGCCAAGGGCCACCCGGACTACTACCAGGACCTGGCCGCGACCATCGCCGCGCAGACCCCGGGCGCCTATTTCATCAACCAGTTCGGCAACCCGGACAACCCGGCCGCGCACGAATTCGGCACCGGCCCGGAAATCCTGGCCCAGATGGCCGAAGTTGGCGGGCTGGACGCAGTGGTGTTCGGCTGTGGCTCCTCGGGCACCATGACCGGGCTGTCGCGCTGCCTGGCGGTGCATTCGCCGCACACCGAAATGGTGCTGGCCGACCCGGTTGGCTCGATCCTGGCCGAGTACATCAACGACGGCACGCTCAACGACAAGTCCGGCAGCTGGATGGTTGAGGGCATCGGCGAGGACTTCCTGCCGGGCATTTCCGACTTCTCGCGGGTCAAGAAGGCCTATGCCATCGGCGACAAGGAAAGCTTCCTGACCGCGCGCGAGCTGCTGGAGAAGGAGGGCATCCTGGCCGGTTCGTCCACCGGTACCCAGCTGGCCGCCGCCCTGCGCTGGTGCCGCGAGCAGACCGAGCCGAAGAAGATCCTGGTCCTGGTCTGCGATACCGGCAACAAGTACCTGTCCAAGATGTACAACGACTTCTGGATGATCGACAACG